>NZ_BPRL01000097.1:0-28521 GCF_045862635.1 Kitasatospora sp. NE20-6 | reverse complement strand
CGGCGGTGGTACGGGCGGTGGCGGTGGTACGGGTGGTGGTTGCACGGCGACGGTGTCGGCGGGTCAGAAGTGGAGTGACCGGTACAACCTCAACGTGTCGGTGAGCGGTTCCAGCAACTGGACCGTGACGATGAACGTGCCGTCGCCGGCGAAGATCCTCTCGACCTGGAACGTCGGGGCGAGTTACCCGAGTGCGCAGGTGCTGACGGCGAAGCCGAACGGCAGTGGCAACAGCTGGGGCGTCACCGTCCAGGCGAACGGGAACTGGACCTGGCCGACGGTCTCCTGCAGCGCGGCCTGACCCACCGACAACCCGGAACACCCAGAGGCCGGGCTTCATCCGTACGCAGCCGCCCGATGAAGCCCGGCCGTGGTTGCGCCGCCCCCACGAGGAGGACCCACCCCGCATGCGAACCACACTGCACCCGTCGATCCGCTCGCTGGTCGCACGACTCGCCGTCGCCGTCGTGGCCGTCGCGAGCACCATCACCTTCACCGCCGTCGGCGCCGCCCCGTCGCACGCCGCCACCTGCAACGGGTACGTCGGGCTGACCTTCGACGACGGCCCGTCCAACGACCACACGCCCGCGGTGCTCAACGCGCTCAGGCAGAACGGCCTGCGGGCCACCATGTTCAACGAGGGCCAGTTCGCCGCGTCCTACCCGGCGCAGGTCCAGGCCGAGGTCAGCGCCGGCATGTGGGTCGGCAACCACAGCTACACCCACCCGCACCTGATCCAGCAGAGCCAGGCGCAGATCGACTCCGAGGTCTCCCGGACCCAGCAGGCCATCGCCGCCGCGGGCGGCGGTACGCCGAAGCTGTTCCGCCCGCCGTACGGCGAGTCCAACGCGACCCTCCAGTCGGTCGAGGCCAAGTACGGTCTGACGCAGGTCATCTGGGACGTCGACTCGCAGGACTGGAACGGCGCGAGCACCGACGCGATCGTGCAGGCCAACGCCCGGCTCACCAACGGCCAGATCATCCTCATGCACGAGTGGCCCGCCAACACCCTTGCGGCGATCCCGCGGATCGCCCAGGGGCTGGCGAGCCGTGGCCTGTGCGCCGGCATGATCTCCCCGCAGACCGGCCGTGCCGTGGCGCCCGACACCGGCGGTGGTACGGGCGGTGGCGGTGGTACGGGTGGTGGTTGCACGGCGACGGTGTCGGCGGGTCAGAAGTGGAGTGACCGGTACAACCTCAACGTGTCGGTGAGCGGTTCCAGCAACTGGACCGTGACGATGAACGTGCCGTCGCCGGCGAAGATCCTCTCGACCTGGAACGTCGGGGCGAGTTACCCGAGTGCGCAGGTGCTGACGGCGAAGCCGAACGGCAGTGGCAACAGCTGGGGCGTCACCGTCCAGGCGAACGGGAACTGGACCTGGCCGACGGTCTCCTGCAGCGCGGCCTGACCCACCGGAAGCCGGGCATCGCACGGTGGCGCGGCGGTCCACGGCCGTCGCGTCACCTCGCCGCCTCGCACTGTCCGGCCGCACCCCGCATCCCGTACGCCCGTCGGGCCATCGGTGAACGGCGGCACGCCCCCCGCGGGGCATCGGCGCAGGTGTGCGCGGTGCGGGGGTGCGGGCAGGCCGGGGGCGAGGGTTGCCGACGGTCTGTCGGCAAGGCATTGACTTAGGTAAGCCTAACCATACAAGATCGGGGGTGTGACGATCCGACCCGTGGAGGCCCGCATGTCCACCCCCGAGCAGCCTGCTCCGTTCTCCGCCGTACTGCGCGCCGCGAGCAGTGCGGAGCACGAGGCGGCCGAGCAGTCCTCGTTCATGAGCCGTCTGCTCGGCGGCCGGCTGGGGGTCGAGGCGTACGCCGACCTGACCGGTCAGCTCTGGTACGTCTACCGTGCCCTGGAGGGGCGGGCCGCCGAACTGGCGGAGCACCCGGTCGCGGGCCCGTTCATCGACCGGGCGCTGATGCGCACCGCCGCCATCGAGCGCGACCTGGCCCACCTGCGCGGCCCCGGCTGGCGGGACGCCCTCGCGCCGCTGCCCGCCACCGCGGCGTACGTGGACCGCCTGGAGTGGCTGGCCGCCGAGTGGCCCGCCGGCTACGTCGCCCACCACTACACCCGCTACCTCGGCGACCTGTCGGGCGGTCAGATCATCCGCGGCATCGCCGAGAAGACCTGGGGCTTCGCCCGCAAGGGCGACGGTGTGCGGTTCTACGTCTTCGACGGGATCGACAACCCGGCGGCCGCCAAGCGCGAGTACCGCGCCAAGCTGGACGCGGCCGGGCTCGCCCTCGACGACATCGAACGGCACCGGGTGACGGAGGAGTGCAAGCGGGCGTTCGCCCTGAACGGCGCGGTCTTCCGCGACCTGGACGCGCGGTACCCGCTGAGCGCCTGACCGGGCGCCCGCAGCGACGGGACGGCCCCGGCGAGCAGCTGCTCGCCGGGGCCGTCGTACGTGCGGGTGCGCCGGGGCGCCGGTCAGGGCTGCGTGCCGCGGCGGCGGCCCAGCACGATGGCCGCACCGCCGACCAGCAGCAGGCCGGTGGCCGTGGCCGCCAGCGGCAGCAGCGGGGTGTCGGTGCCGGTCGAGGCCAGCACCCCGTCGGTGCCGCCCGTGGTGGTGAGCGTCGCCCCGCCCGTCGTACCGGCGCCGTCGGTGGCTCCGGTGCTGACGGTGGGCGAGGCGGTCGGCAGCTGGGCGTCCTCGTCGAAGGCCAGCGCGACGGTGACCGGGTCGAGCGCGGTGCCCGCCGGGTACGAGGAGAACACCGGCACGCCCTCGGCGGTCAGCACCGCCGGGACGGAACGGAGCGTCACGATGCCGTCGACGGGGGTGAAGTCGGCCTTCGAGAGGTCGAGCGAGGCGATCCTGGCGCCCTTCAGCGAGGTGCCCCTGCCGTCCTGCGTGGTGCCGGTGACGTCGGCGGTCAGCCAGGCGCCGTCGCGGTCGACGGTCACACCGAGCCGGGAGACCGTCGTGTCGAGCGCGTAGCCGCCGCCGGTCGGGTGGCCGAGGAAGCGGACGCTGCCGTCGAACCCGGCCACGAGGGTGTGTGCGGCGGTGTCGTACGTGCCCTCGCCGCCGGGGAAGCGGTAGTCGGCGGCGCCGCCGCCGAACTCGACCCTGCCGTTGGCCACCGGCCCGGTGAGGTACGTGCGGAAGCTCTCCTTCACCGTCCACCGCAGGGAGCCGTCGACGACGGCGAGCGCGGAGGAGCCGCTCGGCGACGCGGAGACGGTGGCGGACGCGGAGGCCGAACCGGACTGCGACGCGGAGACGGACGCGGACGCCGAGGCCGAGGCCGAGGCGGATGCGGATGCGGAGGCGCTCGGGGACGCCGACGGCGTGGACGGGGTCTGCACGAGCAGCAGCGAGAGCGGGTCCATGGCGGTGCCGGCCGGGTAGAAGCCGGCGAACGCCTTCGCGCCCACCTCGGTCAGTGCGGCCGCGGTCGGCGTGCCGGTGGTGGTGTCCCGGGCGGCGGTGAACGTCACCAGCGGAGCGTCCTCGCGGCGGGTGACCTCGGTGGCGGTCGTCGACTCCTTGGAAGCGGTGTCGGCGGTGAGCGTGCCGGTGGTGCCGGAGGTGGTGACCCGCAGGTCGGTCAGGGCGATGTCCAGGGCGCCGTGGTGGGCGGTGAAGTGGACGCCGCCGGTGAACGACGCGTCGAGGACGTGGGTGGTGAGGTCGTACGTGGCGCTCGCCAGCGGGAGGTGGAGGGTGCCGTCGGTGTTGGTGGTGGCGCCGCCGGTCGCCTCGACGGTGCCCTGGCCGATCGGCCCGGTGACGTACGAGCGGAAGCTGCCCTTCACACCCCAGTCCAGGGAGCCGGTGCCGTAGCTGACGCTCGTCGGGCCGGCGGCGAGGGCGGGTGCCCCGACGGCGGTCAGGCCGAGGCCTGCCGTGGCGGCCGCGAGGGCGGCGAGGCGGGTGCGGTTGCGGCGTCCGGCGCGGGAGGCGGTGGTGCGGGGCGCGGTGATGCGGGGGGACACGGTGGTGCTCCGTTCGTCGAGCGGGGAGGGGGAGAGGGGAGGGGGTGGGAGGAGGATCAGGAGAGGTCCGTGCCGTCGGGCACGGGCACGGGCACGGGCGCAGTCGTGGCTGGGGCTGTGGCTGTGGCGGTGGCCGTGCGCCGGCGGTGGCGGCGGGCGAGCACGCCGCCCGCCGCGGCGAGGACGACGGCCGTGATCGCGCCGGCCACCGCCACCGCCGGCGGGGCGGACGGCGAGGGTGCCGCGGTGGGAGCGGCTGCGGGGGAGGGCACCGGGTCGGCGGCGGGGGCGCTGCCGATGTCCGGCAGCGGCGGGAGGGCGGCGGCCGGGTCGAGGGCGACGGCGAAGCTCAGCGGGTCCATCGCGGTGCCGGCGGGGTAGAGCCCGCCGAACGCCCCGGCGCCCGCCGCGGTGAGTTTCAGCGGGAGTTCGGTCGCCTTGAGCAGGCCGCCCTCGGCCCTGAGCGCGGCCGCGTCGAACTCGGCCAGCTCGACGCGGTGCACCGGCCAGGGGGTGCCGCTTCCCGGTGTCCGGCCGGAGACGTCCGCGGTGAGGGTGCCCCGGCCGCCGGCCACCGTGACGGCCGGGTCGGCGAGGGTGAGGTCCAGGCCGTACGTGTCGCCGGACTTCATGCCGGTGAAGCGCACGCTGCCCTCGAACGCGGCGGTGAGCGTGCCGGCGGCGGGGTCGTAGCCGCCCCTGGCCGGGGTCCAGCGGAAGTACGCGCCGCCGTCGGCCGCGCCCCGGGCAAGCTCCCAACGGCCCTGGGCCACCGACCCGGTGACGTAGTCGCGGAAGGTCCGGCGGATGCCCCAGTCGAGTGCGCCGCGGGTGAACTCCGTCCGTGGGGCGGTCGGGGCCGGGGCGGCGCCGGTGGCCGTGCCGGACGGCGCGGTCTGCGTCGGTGCGGCCTGTGTCGGTGCGGCGGTGGCCGCGGGCGTGGTTGGTGCCGGGCCGGCGGCCGCGGAGCGGACGTTGACCGACAGGCCGACCGGGTCGAGCGCGGTGCCGGCGGTGTAGAAGCCGCCGAACGCGGTGGCTCCGGCGGCGGTCAGGGTCGCGGGCACGTGGCCGAGGGTCAGGGTGCCCGACGCGCCGCGCAGGTCGACGCCCGCCAGCGACAGCACGGCCAGCTGGGTCTGGCTGGTGGTGCTCACCCGGCCGGTCTCCCGCGACCTGCTCCGGACGTCCGCGTAGAGCCCGGCCGAACCGCCGCGGGCGGCACGGAAGGTGACCCGGCTGATGGTCAGGTCGAGCACGTCGACGCCGTTCTCCCGGTGGCCGGTGAAGTGCACCCCGCCGGAGAACCCGGCGCTGAGCGCGCCGGTGGCCGGGTCGTACGTGCCGGTGGCCGAGTGGAAGCGGAAGGTGCTGCCGCCCGTGGTGGCCGCGCCGCCGGTCAGGGCCCAGGTGCCGTTGGCGACGGGCCCGGTGACGTAGGTGAGGAACGACTGCTTGATGCCCCAGTCGAGCCGGCCCCCGGTGACCTGGCCCTGTGCCGCGACGGCGCGGGCGGGCAGCAGGAAGGCCGTCAGGAAGACGGTCAGGGCGGCCGGCAGGGAGGCGGCCTGGCGGTGGGGCCGTCCGGACAGGGGCACGGCGGATCACTCCTCGGAAGCACACAGGGGCGGGAGCCGACCCCCCTTGCGGGATTTAGGTAAGGCTAACCTAATATATGAGTCAAGCCGCCCGCCGACCGGTCTGGACCGGCCGCCCGAGCAGCGGCAACACCCCACGAAGGAGCACATGGTGAGCAGCAGAACCCCCCAGCGCCGGACGGCCGGTCGACGTGTGAGGCTGCTGCTCGCCGCCGCCCTGCTGCTCCCCGCGCTCGGCTGCACGGCCGCCGCCGGCGCCGGACCCGACCGGGCCGCCGCCCCCGCCGGGGCCGCCCGCACCGCCGACACCGTCGAAGCGCTGCCCTCCCCGCCCGCCCCGGGACTGCCCGTCACCACGGCCTCCGCCGACGGCCGCCAGGTCACCGTGGCCAGCGCGGAGCGGATCATCCCGCTCGACGGCAGCCTCGCCGAGATCGTCTTCAGCCTCGGCCTCGGATCCCGCGTCGTCGCACGCGACGTCTCCACCACCTTCGAGCAGGCCGCCGGCCTCCCCGTCATCACCCAGGCGCACGACGTCTCCGCGGAGGGTGTGCTCTCCCTGCACCCCACCGTCGTCCTCGCCGACCGCTCCACCGGCCCGGCCGAGGCCGTCGCCCAGATCCGCGCCGCCGGCGTCCCGCTGATCGTCCTCGACGACGCCAAGCAGCTCGCCGACATCGGCACCCGGATCGACACCGTCGCCACCGCCCTCGGAGTCCCCGACGCCGGACGGCAGTTGAAGGAACGCACCGACCGCCGGATCGCCGAGGCCAGGGCCGCCCTGCCCGCCGACGGCCCGCACCCCCGGGTCGCCTTCCTCTACCTGCGCGGCAGCGCCTCCGTCTTCCTGATCGGCGGCGCGGACTCCGGCGCCGCCGACCTCGTCGAAGCCGTCGGCGGCGAGGACGCCGGCAAGGCCGCAGGACTCACCGGCGACTTCACCCCGCTCACCTCCGAAGCCCTCGTCAGGGCAGCCCCCGACGCGATCCTCGTCATGACCAAGGGCCTCGAATCCGTCGGCGGCGTCGACGGGCTCCTCAAGCTCCCCGGCGTCGCCCAGACCCCGGCCGGCCTCGACCGCCGGATCGTCGCCATCGAGGACGGCCAACTCCTCAGCTACGGCCCGCGCACCCCGCAGGTGCTCCGCGCACTCGCCGACCAGCTCTACCGCAAGGCCGGCGCATGAGCGCCGCCGTACGGCCCCTGCCCGGAAACGGAGCTGCCGCACCGCCCGGGCCCGCGCCCGCCCCGGAGCGCCCGGCCCGACGCAGCCGCACGGCCCTGCTCACTGCAGGCCTCGCCGCCGCGCTCGTGGCCTGCGCCCTGCTGGCGGCCGCCGTCGGCGCCTACCGCATCCCGCCCGCCGACGTCATCGCCTCCTTCGGTCACCGCCTCGGCCTCGGCGGGCACGCCCTGGCCCGCGTCCCCGAATCCGTGCTGTGGAACGTCCGCCTCCCCAGGGTCGTCCTCGCGATCCTGGTCGGCGGCTCGCTCGGCTGCGCCGGGGCCCTGATGCAGGGCGTCTTCGGCAACCCGCTCGCCGAACCCGCCGTCATCGGCGTCTCCTCCGGCGGCGCGGTCGGCGCCGTCGCCTGCATCGTGCTCGGCCTCGACGTGTTCGGCCGGTGGACGGTCACCACCTTCGCCTTCGCCACCGGACTGCTGACGGTCTTCGTCGTCTACGCGATGTCACGCTCCGGCGGCCGCACCGAGGTGGTCACGCTCATCCTCACCGGCGTCGCGGTCAACGCCTTCTGCGGCGCCCTGATCGGCCTCTTCCTCTTCACCGCCGACACCGCCGCCATCAGCCAGGTCACCTTCTGGCAGCTCGGCTCGCTCTCGCAGGCCACCTGGGGCAAGGTGCTCGCCGTGCTGCCCTTCGCCGCCGCCGGACTCGCCGTCGCCCCGCTCCACGCCCGCCGCCTCGACCTGCTCGCGCTCGGCGAACGCCCCGCCCGGCACCTCGGCGTGGACGTCGAACGCATGCGGCTCGTCCTCGTCACCGTCGTCGCCCTGCTCACCGCCGCCGCCGTCGCCGTCAGCGGCATCATCGGCTTCGTCGGACTCGTCGTGCCGCACCTGCTGCGCATGCTCGCCGGACCGAGCCACCGGTTCCTGCTGCCCGCCGCCACCCTCGGCGGCGCCCTCGTGCTGGTCGCGGGCGACCTCGCCGCACGGACCCTCGCCGCACCCGCCGAACTCCCGCTCGGCGTCCTGACCGCCCTGATCGGCAGCCCGTTCTTCTTCTGGCTGCTGCGCCGCACCCGGAGCAGGCAGGGAGGCTGGGCATGAGACTGCGATCCGTCCGAGCGATCCCCGAACGCCCTTCCCCCGGCGACGAGTTGCTGGTGGCCGAAGCCGTACGCCTGACGGTGGGCGGCCGCGACCTGCTGACCGCGGCGGACCTCCGGGTGACCGCCGGCGAGGTGGTGGCACTGCTCGGGCCCAACGGCGCGGGCAAGTCCACCCTGCTCTCCGTACTGGCCGGGGACCTCCCGCCGACCGCCGGCGCCGTACGGCTGCGCGGCCGCCCCCTCGCCGGCCACCCGACGCTCGAACTCGCGCGCCACCGGGCGCTGCTGCCGCAGAACGCGGAGCTGTCGTTCCCGTTCCCGGCCGGCGAGGTCGTCCGGATGGGCCGCGCCCCCTGGGCCGGCACCGCGGCGGCCGGCGAGGACGCGGCGGCGGTCGCCGGGGCGATGGCCGCCACCGAGTGCGCCGCCTTCGCGGAGCGTCCGTTCACCGCCCTCTCCGGCGGCGAACGGGCCCGGGTCGCCCTCGCCCGGGTCCTCGCCCAGCGCACCCCGCTCCTGCTGCTCGACGAGCCGACCGCCGCACTCGACCTGCGCCACCAGGAACTCGTGCTGACGGTGGCCCGGGCCCGCGCCGCCGCCGGTGACGCCGTGGTCGTCGTGCTGCACGACCTGACCCTCGCGGCCGCCTACGCGGACCGGGTGGTGCTGCTCGCCGCCGGACGCACGGTCGCGGACGGGCCGGTGGCCGAGGTGCTGCAGGAGCCGCTGCTCGGCGCGGTGTACGGGCACCCGGTGGAGGTGCTGCCGCACCCGCGCACCGGCACCCCGCTGGTGCTGCCGCGCAGGGAGGTCTGACCGCCCGGCGGACGCAGCGGCACGGCGGACGCAGCGGCGGTGCGTTCCGGGCCGCGCGGCGGTGTGTCAGGCGGGTCCGGTGCGGCGGTGCCGGGGTCACACCCGCATCGTCAGGAGCTGTCCCGGCCAGAGCCCGTCCGGATGGTCCACCTCGAAGGGCTCGGTGGGTGTGAAACCGAGCCGCTCGTAGTGCGCCACCAGCCGGCGGTCGTCGCCCGCGTAGCAGTCCAGGCGCAGCAGGCCGATCCCGCGGCTGCGGGCCAGGGCCGCCGCGTCGGCCACCAGTGCCGCGCCGATGCCGCTGCCTGCGAGGGCGCGGTCGGTGACGAGCAGTCTGACGTACAGCTCGCGCTCGTCGAGGGGTGCGGCGTAGTCGGGCGAGGTCTCGGAGAGCAGGCAGACCCCGATCGTGCGGCCCGACGCGTCCTCGGCGGCGCGCAGCAGGTACTCCGCGGTGTACCGGTGGATCCGCTCCACGGAGGCCGGGCGGCTCGTCCAGGGGCGGTCCCCCCACTGGCCGGTGCGGCCGTCGGCGGCCAGCCAGGCGACCGCGGCGTCGAGGAGGTCGAGGGTGGCGGCCGCGTCGTCGGGTCCGCCCGTCCGGATCTTCATACGAACAGTCTGGCGGGCGTCGTCGTACGGGGGAAGAGCCCGCCGGACGTCCCGAGGTGCGCTACGCGCCGGACTGCCCGCCGCCCGCGGCCGCGCCGTCGGGCTCGGTGGCCGCGGCCTCCCCGGGGTTCCCGCCCGCACCGTTGCCGATGTCCTGCTGGGTGGTCCGCCCGGTGCGGCGGCCCCGTTCACGTTCCGTCCGCCGGTCGGAAGGCCGGCGGGGCGCCGGCACCGGCCGCGGATCCCGGGCGGAGGTCGCGCACACCCGTCGCAGCAGGGCGTTCAGCTGGGAGCGTTCGCCCCGCGTCAGGGCGGAGAGCAGGTCGTCCTGGACGGACGAGACGTCATCGTGCAGGCGCTCCAGGGCCTCCTGCCCGGCGGCGGTGATCGTCATCACCTCGTGGCGCCCGCCGATCTGCACGAAGAAGGACTGCACGAGGCCGGCCGCCAGCAGGTCGCCGATGACGCGGGCCGCGGCCGTCGGGCCGAGCGGGAGCCGTGCCGCGAGGTCGGGCCGGGCGTGCGGTCCGAGCCGGGCGAGTGCTTCGAGCGCCGACAGGTGGTCGCGGGTCGTGTCCCGACCGGCCAGGCGTTCCGCGAGCCGGGCCTCGGCCGCAGCGGAGGCCGCCGCGAGGAGGTGCACGGTCTGCTCGAACGGGCTCGACGACCCCTTCCGCCCGTCGTACACGCCGCATCCAATCGCTGAGAGGGGGGACAGGTCGCGCCCGCCCCCGCCGTCGCAGGACACCACGACGGACCTGCGGACCCGACGGGGCGCGGTGGCCGTGACGAGGGGCGTGGCAGCGGGTGGCGATCCGGCCTGTGGGGCACCGGGGTTCCCCGTCCGGGCGCGCGACGCAGAGCGTCGGGGCCGCTCCGGTGAGTGAGCCCAGGCTGACCTTAGCGGCGCCCCGGGTTCTCTGTCTACATCGATGTCGTCCGATGCGCCCGGCGCAGGCCGCGGCGCACCCCCGGAGAGGTGGGGCGCGGCGGGGAAGAGGCGGGGAAGAGGTGGGGGAGAGGCGTCACCGGCCCTGCGTGGCCCGCACCACCGCCTCCACGTACTCGTGCAGCCCGTACGCCGAGCCCAGGCCCGACGCCACCGCGAGCACCACCACCGCGACGAGTCCGAGCGCCGACAGCCGCAGGGCGCGCCCCCGCGGTGCCGCCGGGGCGGGCCCCATCAGCGCCTCGACGCGGCGCGGCACCGGTCCCGTGCTCACCGACAGCAGCAGCCCCGGACGCCGGTCCGGCCCGGTCGACGCCGAGGAGGCGAGCGCCGCCCGGGCGATGGCGGTCGCCGCCACCCGGCGGTCGCCCACGGACGCGGCCGCCACCTCGTCGGCCCAGCGCTCCAGGTGGAAGACCAGCTCAGACCGGAGGCCCCGCAGCGCGGGGTGCGCGGCCGCGGCGAGATCCGTGGCGCACGACAGGAGATGGTGGCGGCCCGACAGGTGCGCCCGCTCGTGGGCCAGCAGCACGTCGCGCTCGGTCCGTCCGAGCGCCCGGATCATGCCGGCCGTCACGATGACCCGCCCGCCCCGACCGCGACGGCCCGGCAGCGCGAAGGCGTCCGCGTCCGCGCCCGGCACCACCAGCAGGTCGCCGGCGGCCGTCCGGTCGCCGACCGCCTCCCAGGCCCGTGCGAGCAGCGCGCGCTGCCCGCGCCACCGGAGTGCCACCAGCACGGCCTGGACCGCGAGCACCGCCCCGGCCGCGCAGGCGACCGGCACGGCGACCGGCCACGCCGCCGCCAGCTGCGGTACGGGCATCCGCTCCAGCGATGCCAGCACCGGCACGTGGAGCAGCCCGACCAGCGCCGCCACGGCACCCCCGGCCAGCAGCACCGCCGCACCCGTCAGGGCCAGGGACGCGGCGCGCGGCGGGAGGAGCCGGGCCAGGCGGCGGGCGGCAGGCACCGCACCCCACGGGCACAGCAGCGTCAGCGCGACGAGCGCCAGGGCGAGGCTCACGCGCCCTCCTCGGACTCCCGCAGCAGGCTCCGCAGCACGTCCTCGTCGTGCTCGGAGAGCGAGGACACGAAACGCTTCAGCACCAGGTCGCGGCGCGGTTCGCTCTCCAGCTCCCGGTGCATGCGGCCCGCGGCGAGCCCGGGGGCGTCGGCCACCGGCGCGTAGGCGAAGCCCCGTCCGGCGCGCGTGCGGACGAGCGTCCCCTTCTCGTGCAGGCGTCCCAGGATCGTCGCCACCGTCGTCCGGGCGAGCCCGAGGCCGAGGGCGTCGTTGACCTGCTGGGCCGTCAGCGGCCCGCCGGCCGCCCACAGGGTGGCGAGCACGTCCGCCACGAGCTCGCCGTGCGGACGCCTGGCGTCCTTGGTGCCGTCCGACATGTCGATCCCGTCCTGATCCGTCCACCGGCCCGATGCCGGCGCCCGTGCCACTGCCGAGGCCGGGGACGGAGGCGCCGACGGATCGGCCGGGGATGCCCATAAGGTTTGCCTAACCTGACTCTACGGGGGCATCCGGACCGTCCCGTCGCCGCACCCCCGTCGCCGCACCCCGCCGACCGCCCGCCCGGCCCGCGCCACGCCGTACGGCCCGCGGTCCACCGCCGCCCGCGGACCCACCGTCAGGAGGCGGCCCGAGCAGCGGACGGCGCCACCCCGGCTCCACCGGTCAGCCCCACACGGTGGCGAGGATGCCGCGCCCCTCGGCCCCGGCCGGGTCGATGAACCGTGGCACCCCGCCCGTCCCGATGCGCACGGGCAGCGCCCGGATGCTCTTCAGCGTCCGTCCCCAGTGGACGAGTTCGACGACCACCGCCTGCTGGACCTGCTCGGAGAACGTCATGTCGAACACGAAGTTGCCCAGCCCGTGCACGACCGGGCGGCCGCGGTACAGCTCGATCGGCTGCACCCAGTGCTGGTGCATGCCGATCACGGCGTCCGCGCCCGCCTCGACCAGCCGGTGGGCGACGGTGTACTGGTCGGCCACCGGCCGGTGGCTGTACTCCCGGCCCCAGTGCGGGACGACCACCAGCACGTCCGCCGAGGCGCGCGCCGCCCTGACCGACTGCTCGACGGCCGCGAGGTCGGCCGGGGCGAGCGGCCCGGTGATCGGCGGCATCCGCAGCCACACCACGCCCGGCGACGCCGGGCCCGCCTCCGGGGACTCCCCGACGGCGTCGAACGCGAGCACGACGAAGCGCAGGCCCCCCGCCTCGACCCGCGCGGGGTCGCGCGCGGCCGCGATGTCCGCTCCCGCCCCGGTGGTGGCGAAGCCCTCGCCCCGGGCCACCGCCACCGTCCGGACCAGCGCCGTGTCCCCGTAGTCGCCCAGGTGGTTGTTGCCCAGGGTGAGGATGTCGTAGCCGGCCCGGCGCAGTCCGGCGAGCGCCCGCGGGTCCGCCCCGAACGAGTCGCCGCCGTGCGTGGCCCGCCCCTCCTTCGACAGGGTGCACTCCAGGTTCCCCACGGTCAGGGCGGCGGCGGACAGCCGGTCCGCGGTCTGCGTGAACGGCAGCTCCCAGTTCCCCGTCCCGGCCATCGCGGCGCCCACCCGGCGGCCCAGCATCACGTCCCCGGTCCACAGGCTCGTCACCACGCGCCCCGGCCCCGGCCCCGCGCCCGCCCCGCCCCCGACCTCCGCCGTCACCGGGTACGCCTCCGGCGCCCTGAGCGGGTCGTGCCCGTCGACCGGCACCACGTCGACCCCGGGGACCAGCGCGTCCGCGGTCACCAGCGCGACGGCACCCCGGTCGGCCATGGCCACGGCGACGGCACCCGGACCTCTGACCACCCGGAACCCCTGCCAGGTGGCGGCCCCGCCGCGGTGGAGCTCCTCCACCTCGGCCCGGCCCGCCGCGGCCCCGATCGCCCCGGACGGATGGACCGCGAGCACGACCGGCAGCCGCACCGCCGACCGGGACACGGACGCGGCCCCGCCGGAACCGGACCCCGCAGGCCGGCCCGACCCGGCCCCGGGCCCGGCACACGCACCCAGCACACCCCCGGCGGCGCCGATCAGCACGGCACGGCGGGAGACGGGCGGCGGCGTCCGGCGCTCCGCGGGAGCGCGGTCGGGCATCCTGGCCACACGGCCACGGTAACCGGCCGCCCCCGACACGGCCCGTCGCAGCGCCTGCCGCAGCGGCCCCCACGGCTTGCAGGCCCGGGCGGCCGGGCCGGCCCTGCTGCGCCGCTCCCGCCAGGCCCGCTCCTCCCCGGCCCGGCCCGCGCCCGCCCGCCCGGTGCTCCCACCGAACCGCAGGTGGAATGCTGGGCACCTGCCCGACATGCGGAGGGCACAGGGAAAAGGGCACAGGGCACGCGCGGACCGATCGGTGCCGGACGGGAGACACATGATGGTTCGAGCCGGGCTGACCGCAGAGCGGCTGACCCGAGCCGGGGCGGAACTGGCCGACGAGGTCGGATTCGACCAGGTGACCGCCTCGGAACTCGCCCGGAGGTTCGACGTCAAGGTCGCGAGCCTCTACTCGCACGTGAAGAACTCCCACGAGCTCAAGACCGGGATCGCCCTCTTCGCCCTGGAGGAACTGGCCGACCGGGTCTCCACCGCAGTCGCCGGGCGCGCCGGCAAGGACGCCCTCGCGGCGTTCGCCGACGCCTACCGCGACTACGCCCGCGAACACCCCGGCCGTTACGCCGCCGCGCAGTTCAGGCTCGACCCCGAGACGGCCGCCGCCAGCGCGGGCGTCCGCCACGCGCGGATGACCCGGGCGATCCTGCGCGGCTACGACCTCACCGAGCCCGACCAGACCCACGCGGTCCGGATGCTGGGCAGCGTCTTCCACGGCTACGTCAGCCTGGAGGCGGGAGGCGGCTTCAGCCACACCGCCGTCGACCCGCAGGAGAGCTGGGCCTGGATCGTCGACTCCCTCGACACCCTGCTGCGCACCTGGTCCACCCGCTGACCACGACGACCGGAGGTGGTGCCACGGCGGGGGCGGAGGCGGAGGCCGTCCGGCGGTCGATCAGCCGACCCGGGCGGCGATGACCCGCGCGCACTCGATCGACTCGGCGTGAGCGGTGTCCACCTCCAGGTCGTAGGCCACGCCCTGGTGGACCACGTCCGCCTGGGACGCGGCCATGCCGATGATCCGGTCGCCGCGTGCGACCTCGCGGCCTGCGGCGACCGCACCGTCGCACCGGACGCCGACCCACAGCACCGGAAGGTCGCCCAGGGCGTTCCGCCAGCGCTGCTGCGAGTCCGCGCCGCCGAGGAAGACCTCGTCGACGATGACCCGGGCGCCCGTACGGGCCATCGCGGCGATCCCCTCGATCCAGGCCGCCTCCAGCGTCCGGAACGCCGGGCCGACGATCACCTCTCCGTCCGGGGCGAACTCGATCCCGCCGTCCGCCTGCAGGGAGGCCGGCATCGCCTCGACCAGCGTGTCGGTCCCGAGGGCCAGCCACGGATCCGGCAGGAGGGCCTGCAGACACCGGGCGATCCCGGACTTCCCCGAGCTGGAACCACCGTTGAGCACGATCACCTGAGTCGTCACCGTGCCACGGTAGAGGCACCGGGCCACCGTTCGAAACGGATTTTCGCGCAACCGCCGGAAGCCTGCCGCACCTCAGAAGTACCAGCCGCAGCAAGGGGGTCGTGGAGGCGGGCGGGGAGGGCCGAAAACCCGTGTCCGCGGGGGAGGGGTGGTGCGACACTCCGGGCCATGACTGCACCTGAGCTCGGCGACATGGACTATCTCCGGGAGATCGAGCGTCTCGCCTACCGCGTCACGGTCGAGGCGTCCGACGAGGACTGGCTTTCGTACGAGCCGGATCCGGAGGACGTGACACCGTTCCGGAGCAGCGTGAACGCGCTTGCGCGGGTGCTGCGCAGCTATCACTTCGAGGGAGACGGCTGCATCGAGGAGGACCGCGCCCTGGTCAGACTGGTCGGTGCGACGCTGCTCAAGCCTGACGTCATGCCGACCGGGATCGAGGAGGACTACGAGACGGCGTGCGCGCGGATCGGTGTCGAACCCCGGCCGGAGGGCTGGGCGTTGTGGAACACCTGGGCGGACGGGGGTCAGCAGGTCACCATGGTGGTGTCCGCCGTCGAGACGACCGAGGGGCTGTTCGAGAACTGGTCACGGGGGAGGGCCCTCGATCCCGTGACCCCGCTCCCGTCGCAGATCGCGCTCGTCCGCCGGGGCTGGGTGGGCCCGATGACCTTCTCGCCGCGCGGAGTCGACCGGACCGGCCTCGGCGGGAAACCGCTGTCCTGACGTCCTGCGCCTGAAATCCGGTGGCACGTACCCGGATTCGACGGACGGCTCGTACGGGACGACCGACGGCCGGGTCGGCGTCGTCCCGCCGCCCGACCCGGCAACCATGAAAAAAAAGTGGTGACCGGCGGGACGGCCGGTTGAACCGACGGTGTCGGACCCGGCCCCTACCCTCGGGGACATGGCCGTTCAGCGCATGGACAACGTCGGCATCGTCGTCGACGACCTCGACGCCGCCGTCGCTTTCTTCACCGAACTCGGCATGGAGCTGGAAGGCAGGATGCCGATCGAAGGACGCTGGGCGGGAAACGTCGTCGGGCTCGACGACATGCGGAGCGAGATCGCGATGATGCGGATCCCGGACGCCCCGGGCCGGCTCGAACTGGTGAAGTACCACACCCCGAAGGCGATCACCCCCGAGCCGGAGACCACCCCGGTGAACACGCTGGGCCTGCACCGCGTCATGTTCGCCGTCGACGACATCGAGGACACCCTCGCCCGCCTCCGCCCGCACGGTGCCGAACTCGTCGGCGACGTGACGCGCTACGAGGACAGCTACCTGCTCTGCTACCTCCGCGGGCCGAGCGGAATCATCCTCGCGCTGGCCGAGCAGCTGGGCTGAGGAAGAGGTGGTTCGCCCGCAGAGGCGCCGCCTGCTCGTCCGTCCGGGGTCGCGAAGCCGGACCGGAGCAACGGGCGGGGCGTCCTGCCGTCAGGGCGCGGGCCGGACCGCTCTCCGCAGGTACACGGCCGCGGCGGCGGCTCCGCCGAGGCAGAGGGCGACGTCGGCTCCGAACACCCACCAGCTGGTGGTGTCGAGGGCGGTCCATGTGCCCAGCGCCGCGCACAGGGTGAGTCCGAGGCCGGCGGCGGGCAGGACCCGGCGGTTCTTCGTGCGGGGAATCAGGACGGCGTACTCCACGGCGAACAGGCCGAGACCGAGGAGGAGGGCCGTCGACAGCACGGCGAGCATGCCCAGTTGGCTGACCGGGCTGGATCTGCCGTCGGCCGAGATGGTGGTGATGCTGTCGTGCCAGGTCGTCAGCTCGACGGTCTCCCCCAGGGAGACGGTGTTGTAGACCCCGATGTCGACGACGTAGGACGCGGGCCGGCCCGAGGCGCGGGTGACGACGAGCCGGTCGGGCCCCTGCCCCTCGCCGGAGTACTTCTTCGTGACGGTGCCGGCCTCCTGGCCGAGGCACTCGCCGGCGGTCGCCCCGGCGGTGGCGGCGCAGGGCCGCGCGTGCAGGTGGGCCGTGGCCCGGGTGTGCTGGTCCACCCCGTGCAGGACGCCGGCGACGATCGCCGCGACGCCTGCGATCAGGGCGGCGGCACGCGTCGCGTACACCGCGGCCCGGCCCGTGGGCCCGGCGGTGCGCGGTGGTGTTCCCTGCTCCTCGGCCGTGCGGCGGTCAGGTGTCTCCATCCCGTTCGTTCCCCTTCGCGCGCAGTCGTCACGTCCGTCGGTCATGCATACCCCACCAGTGGTTCCGGAACACGTAGTTGATCCGTGGTCAGAAGGTACGGGGCCCGGGGCCGGGAGCTCGGCGGGGCGGAGCGGGCGGCAGTGCGGTGGCCGCCCGGTGCCCCGGTGAGGTGCCCGGGTGAGGTGCCCGGGTCCGCCTCCGTCCGGTCAGTGCGGCGTCACGGTCACGGTGACTGCGGGCTGCGGCTGGTTGCCGCCCGGGATGCTCAGGTTGATCCAGCCGAGGAGCTTCACGGCGGTCAGGGCGACGATCAGCGCGAGGATTCCCCCGACGACCCAGGCGGCGCTGCGCAGTGACGCCTGGTTGGCGGCACGGGCCTCCTCCACCCGCGCGTCGACCGGCCGGACGAAAACCGGTGCGGCGGAGGTCTGCTGGACGACGATGGTCCGCGGTTGCTCGGCCGGACGCTGTTCGGCGGCCTTGGCCAGGTAGAGGGCGACGGCTTCGCCGCAGTTGTCGGGAATGCCGTGCAGGGGGCAGGTGTCGGCGGGCGTCGGCAGGGTCATCGGCGTCTCCTGGGCTGGGCGGGCTGGGCTTGGCGGGTGGGGCTGGGCTGGGCGGGCGTGGCGGGTGCCGGGCGCTGCACGGGGGTTCCCGGCAGATCGAGGACGGCGGACGGCGGCCGGTGGCTAGCGGGCGGCGGCGGTCACCCGCACCGTCCGAACGCGTGGCCGTGTGCGTGGCCGTGCGCGTGGCCGTGCCCGCCGCCGGGCGGCCGGTGTGTCGTGGACCGCGCCGCGCGGCACGGTCGTGGAGGTCCTCATGGCCTACAGTCTGACGGTCCGTCCGGCGAGCCGTCTCCCGGGGCGGTCGGGCCGGGCGCGTGCCGGTCGGTCTCCGCGGCGTCGCCGGTACGGCTCCGCAGGTCGGGCGGGGAGCCGGGCAGTCCGCGCTGCGCCCGTACGACCCGGTGGAGCGCCGTGATGGTCGCCGCACCCTCAGTTCAGGCTTGCGGCCCAGTCGGCCAGCAGGGTGAAGTCGTGGTCGGCCAGACCGGCTCGCGGGTCGATCCGGTGCAGGAGCGCGGGGCCGTCGTGGTGGGTGTCGACGAACGCGCGGTCGGCGTCGGTGATGTCGTCGTCCACCCAGGCGAACGCGCGGCCTGCCGCCCAGGCGACGATCTCGGGCGTCTTCCAGAAGACGCCGCCGGGAGGCTGGGGTCTGGGCGAGGGCCACGGGACGAACGGCAGGTCGGGCAGTCCCAGGATCGGGGCCACGAAGGCGTTGGCCTCCTCCTCCCAGGTGGTCGCCCAGACCAGGTCGAAGGGGAGCGCGGCCAGGGCCCGGCCGTGGTCCTTGTCGAGCCAGACCCGCAGCGGCTTCATCTGCCTGAGGGGCAGTCCCCAGGTGGTCAGCCGGCGCCGCTCGGCGGCCTCCCACCGGGGCGTCAGGAGCCGGTGCGTCCCGTAGCCCGCGGGTCGGCGGTGCGGCTTCGCCGCGTACGGGTTGAGCAGTCCGTCCACATCCACCAGCAGCACGGGGCGCACCGGCCCACCTCCTCGGTCCGCTCCGTACGGTAGCCCCGGCGGCGGGGATCACCCAGCGGGTTTCCCGCTGTCCGGGCCGGTGGCCGGGGCCGCGGTGCGGGGCGGATGTCCGGGGCCGCCGTGCGGTGGTGCGGGACGGGGCCGGGCTCCCGTCCGTGGAGGGGAGCCCGGCCCGTGCCGTGGTGCGGTCTACCAGATCGCCTCGACCCACTCCGGGTGGTCGATGAACGGGTTGCGGTTGTGCTGGTAGGTGTCGTAGATGACCTGGTTGCGCCTCTCCTCGAAGGCGCTCGGCGGGTCCTCGTCGTTCCACTGCTTGAGGACGGCGAGCTTGCCGATGTACGGGTTGCTGCCGTTGTTGACCTTCTCGTTGGGCTCCAGGTCGGCGAAGCCGTCGCCGCCGTCGTAGCGGACCGCCATGTAGAGGATCATGCGGGCCACGTCGCCCTTGTCGGCGTCGCGCGGCTCGAACGAGTCGGAGTCGACGAGGCTGCCGCCGCCGTTGCTGACCGTGCTGCCGCCGTTGTCGAAGTCCAGGTTGCCGCGCGTGCTGTTGACCTGCACGTCCGCGGGGCGCAGGTGGTGCAGGTCGGTGCCGGGGCCGGTCGCCTCGCCGAAGTTGCCGTGGGACTTGGCCCACACGTGCTCGCGGTTCCAGTTGCCCACGGCACCGCCGTTGAGGGTCTTGCTGCGCGAGACCCCGCTGTAGAGCAGGATGACGTTGGCGGTGTTGTTCGGGTCCTGGTCGGTGGCCTTCAGGGCGTTCCAGACCGCGTCGTACGAGATCTTGGTCTGAGGGCTGATGATCGTGTGCAGCGCGGACTTCAGGCTCGTGCCGCTCTTGCCGATCGCGTTCTTGTAGTACGTGCTGTCGTACGCGGTGGTCGTGGCGCTCGCGGGGGTCGCGGCGACCGTCGGGAGGGTGAGGCTGAGGAGGACGGCGACGACGGTCGCCGCCGACACCTTCCACCTGCGTATCTGCGCAACGGGCATGGGGATGCCTTTCCCGGGGACGACACGCGCCGGACGGCGGCGGATTGCTCAGGGGCGCCGCGATCTACGCGTGTTGACTAAGTGGTAAGCGGGAGCATGACACGACGTGAGGTCCTGCTGTGTAACCAGGAGGAGGCCGTTCTGTGACGTTCTCGCATACGCTGCGAGCCCTCGGCCGTCGCCGCCGTGCGGGCGCGGGAGATCGCCAACTCTCAAAGGACTGGACCAGGTTGACGCCCCGGCAGGCGTCCCGCAGATCACCCCGGCCCGACGGACCCGGCGGGCGGGCCGCTCAGGCGTCCGCGGGCAGCGCCGGCCGGAGGGCGGCGACCCCGGTGGCGTCGGCGAGCAGCAGCACGCCGTCGGGCGTGACGTCGGCGCCGCCGAGCGGGCCGGCGGAGAGGAAGGCGGCGATCGCCGGGCCCTCCTCGCGCGGCCAGATCCGCAGGTAGTCGCCGCCGACGCCGAGCCGCACCGGACACGCCGCGCGCTGCTCGTCGGAAGGCCGCACGAGCTGCTCGGGGTCGAGCGGCACCGGGTCGCCGGTGCGGGCGTCGAAGGTGTGCAGGACGGGCCCGCCGTCGGGCACGAACGCGGCCAGCAGCGGGGTGCCGTCCGGCGCGGTCGCGGCGGTGACCGCGGTGACGCCCGCCAGCGGGCGGGCCCACAGGGTGCGCCAGGGCAGGTCGGTGCCGAGGTCGGGGGCGGGCAGGCCGTCCTGGTGGCAGGCGTGGTCCAGCAGCCCGGCCCGCAGGCCGGGGCCGGCCTCGTGGCGGGTGAACAGCGGGGCCAGGCGGAGCCAGGTACGGGCGATCGGCGGCAGCTCCCCGCCGCCGGCGGCGAGGTGCTCCACGGCGGCGCGCAGGCCGACCTGCCCGGCGTGCAGCAGGAACCCGGGGTCGGCGAGCAGGTCGGGGAGCAGGCCGCCCTCCAGTGCGTGGCCGGCGAGCTGCTCGCGGACGTACGGCCGGGCCTGCGCCCAGCGGCCGGGGCCGTCGCCGGGCACACCGGCGGCGAGGGCGGTGGCGATCCGGCGCTGCGCCTCGCGGGCGGTGCTGCCGATGCGCTCGCGCAGCTCCTCGGCGACCGCGGGGTGGGCGATCCGGACGGCCGGCCGCTCGTCGTCGCCGACGAGGTCGAAGAACGGCATCAGCAGGTGCTGCCCGGCGGCGAGGGCCGGGCCGAGGTCCCTGCCGGCGACGGCGGACGCGAGGGCGGCCCACAGGTCGAGCGGCAGCGGTTCGCCGGGTCCGGCCAGGGCGAGCGGGGTCAGCAGCCGGCGCAGGGTCAGCTCGTCGGTGCCGCAGCGCTCGGCGTGCAGGTCGAGGGCGTCGCCGATGGTGCGCGGCAGCGGCACACCGCCGTCCGGCACGGCCCGTGCGGACCACGCGGCCAGCCGTACGGTCAGGGGGCCGTCCGCGGTGCCGGCCAGCTGTGCGGCCGCGGCGGGGTCCGTGAGGGTGAGTTCGGCCTGCAGGCGGAGACCGGCCGGGTCGGCCCAGGGCTGCGCGTCGAGGTCGACGACCAGCAGGTCGGCGGTCGGGAGCCGTTCGGCGAGCCAGCGGGCCTGCGCGCGCGGCACGTCGGCGAGCAGCCGGACCCCGGGCGCGGCCGCCAGCGGCAGCAGCACCTCGGCGGCCACCCGGGCGGGCTCGTCGAGGGCCCGCAGCACTCCGGCCCGGTCGGAGCCGGCGACGACGACGGCCGCGGGCTCCTCGCGGGGCGCGGCCAGCAGGCGGTGGACGTCCTCGGTGCGCGCGGCGTCCGGGGTGAGTTCGTCGGCGACCAGCCAGAGGAGCTGATCAGCGGTCAGCCCGGTCGCGTCGAAGACGCGCGGGGCGGGCAGCCCGTCCGGCGGGACGGTGGCCGGGTCGAGGCCGGCCGTGTCGATCCGCTTGCGGTACTCCGGGTCGCAGAGCATCAGGAAACCGGTGACCAGCCGTGATCTGCCGCTGCCGCCGCTGCCGGTGACCAGCAGGGTCCGGGGTGCGCCGCCGGTGCCCGACCGCCAGGCCGCCAGGGCCCGCAGTGCGGCTGCCCGGCCGCCGATGTACGGGTGGGGCTGGTACGTGGTCGGGTCGGTCACGTCGGTGTTCTCCGGTCCGGTGTGCGCGGTGCGGTGCGAGGTCGTGCGGTGCGAAGTCGTTTGGTGCGGTGCGGTGCGGTGCTGTGCGGTGGGGGTCTGTGCTGTGCGGTGGGGGTCCGGCCTCCGGGCCGGGTCAGTGCCAGTTGGCGGGCTCCGTCACGTACTGCCAGCCGTCGGAGGCGGCGGCGTCCGGGTCCGCGCCGGCCAGCCACAGCCGCAGCTCGTCGAGGACGTCGCGGTGGTCCGGGCCCTCCGTCCGGTAGACGGCCAGGTACCGGGCCTGGAGGGCGACCATGGTGAGGAACGACTCCAGGGTGGTGCCGGCGAGCGCCTCGCGCGGATGCGCGTGCCCGGAGGATCCGGCCGGGAGCATCCGCAGGACCCGCCCGGTCGGGCCGTCCAGCAGGAGGGCGGCGCCCAGCCACTCGCCGAGCGGCAGGAACGGTCCGGGGCCCGGCCGTTCGCCGCCCGGGACGGACTCCCACGGGCGCGGTGCGAGCCCGTCGGCGGTGAGGGGCGCGATCCGCAGGCCGGGCTGGTGGTCGACGGACGGCACGCCGACGTCGGTGAGCAGCCGCCGGGTCGGTGCGTGACCGAGGCCCGCGGGCAGTTCCTCCGGCCGGAGACGGTGGACGTGCCCGGCGCCGAACGTCTCCTCCAGCAGCCCGCGCAGGTCGGCGACCGCCCGTGGGTCGTACGGACGCGGCAGGATACGGCCGTGCCCGCCCACCACGGGGGTGAGCTTGTGCCTGGGGCCGGGGCGGAGCAGCGCGGTGTCCAGCTCGACGGCGTACGCGCCCTGCCGGTCGGCGAGGACGAGCCGGCCGTCGACCGCTCCGGCGTACGACGCCTCGGGATGGTGGAACACGCCGAGCGGCTTGCCGTCGGCGTCGAGGACCTCGGTGCGGTGCCACGCGGGCCGGACGGACGGGCGGCCCTCCGCGGGGGTGAGGCCGGGCAGGTCGGTCTCCGCCGGCACCGGCCCGGCGAGGAGTTCGCCGGTGGCGGCGTCGAGCACGAGGCGGACCCCGGCCTCGTCCCCGGTGACGGCGGCCGGCCGGCCGAGGTGCTCCGCGGCGGTGACCGACTCGACGTCGGAGCGGTGGACCGGGCCGGCGACGGTGTAGTCCCCGGCGGGCCGCCAGTGCGACCAGAGCGTGCGGAACAGCAGGGGTTCGGGGCAGGCGCCGGCGAGCTGCCGGGCCCGCTCGGACTCCCCCCGGGTGAAGGCGTCGTGGGCGAGGTGGGCGATCCATTCGCCGTGCGGGGCGCCGGCGAGCCCGTAGCCGGTGAGGAAGTGCAGTGCCGCGGCGTGGGTGCCGCGCACGATGCCGTCCCGGTAGCAGGCCCGGAAGCCCTCGACGAGGGTGTCCTGCGGCACCCGGCCGAGCACCCCGGCGTCGGCGAGGAGGTCGTCGAACCGGCCGGCCGCCGCCGCGTGCCCCGGCAGCGAACGGGCGGCCCACTCCGCCGTCGCGCCACCGCCCAGCAGCAGGTCGGTGACCCGCCCGTGGACCGCGGCGGGGTCCGTGACGGACGCGCGCAGCTCGCCGGCGAGGGCCGCCGAGGCGAAGCGCACCTCGCCGTCCTCGTGCACCAGCCACGGGAGTCCGTCGGCCCAGGCGGACAGCCGGTCGGCGGGGACGTCCTCGCCGGAGGACGCCCGGCAGAGCACCGCCCAGCCCTCCACCGGCACCTGCCGCAGCTCGGCGCAGGCGAGCGCGCGCAGCGCGTCCACCGCCCCGGCCGGCGCGGCCGACACCAGCGCCCGCAGCTCGTCCGCGGCGCCGCCGCCGGGCAGGCCGACCACGCGGGCCGCGAACGCCGGTGACACGGCGTCGGGGAGCTCCGGTGGCACGGCCTGCTCGACCACCAGCCGCAGCTTCCCCTCGCCGGTGGCGACGGCCAGGTCGCGCACCACCCGGCCGAGCAGCGCGGGCTCGCCGCCGGAGGCGAGCGTCCCGGCGAGGTGGGTGTTGGCGAGCAGGATCGTCCGCGGACGCTTCTCCTTGCGCAGGGCCCGGACGAGCTCGCCCAGGTCGCCGTAGGCGAGCCTGCGCAGCAGCCCCGTCTCGTCGACGATCTCCTGGACGACCGCGTCGGCGCTGCGGCCGGCCGCGTCGACCAGGGCCGCCGCCGGGAACTCCGCCTTCAGGGCGGCGAGGACGGACGACTTGCCGCTGCCCGCCGCGCCGCAGACGTACAGCCGGCCGGGCCCGCCGTCGCGCAGCCAGTCCGCCGCTCCGCGCACGGCGGCCCCGACGGCGGCCTCGTCCCGTCCGGTCATGCGGTCACTCCCTCGGTGGTGCTCACGTGGTGTCCATGCGGCTCTCGTACACCTCGCGCCAAGTGTCCCCGACCTGGGCGACGTAGTTGCCGAAGTCCTCGTTCATCAGGTCGCGCGGCGTCTTGGTGCCGCCCTCGCCGGTGACGCCGACGACCTCGCCCTTGCGGTAGCCGGTGGCGTAGTGGATCGGCACGCCGTCGTGCACGTCGGAGAGGTAACCCGAGCAGTCGGCGTGTCCTGCACCCTTCCCGCAGGGCTCGCGCTCGGTGTAGAGGCTGAGCACCTCGTACTTGTCGGCGTCCGGGCGGGTGTTGTCGATCCGTTCCATCCACCCGCCGATGTGCGTCTCCGAGTGCAGCGGGGTGACGCCGGCGCGGGCGGAGCTGGGCGGCACCGAACTGTCGACCACGAAGCTGATCTCGTTGGTCCGCGGGTCGTAGACCTCCATCACCGCGTAGTTGCGGCCGCTGAAGTCGGGGCGGTGCGGCCCGGCGTCGTTCGCCGCGGCGGTGATGCTCTTCCGCTCGAACGCCTCCTTGATCGCCTTCTTGACCTCGACGTACTCCTCGGACTGCTTCAGGGCCACCTCGGACTTGCTCGACCCGTGGTCGGCCGCGCCGCGTGACCCGGTGTCCGCCTCGCCCGGGCCGGTCCCGGGCGTGTCCAGGGCGGGGGAGTACGGGTGGCTGTGCGGCTCCGGGTTCGAGCCGACGCCGTGCTGCTCGTGGAAGGCGTGGCTCATCCGCCCCAGCGCCGCGACGACGGCGCCCTGCTCGCCGGGGTGCATGTCGGCGAAGCCGTCCAGCGAGTCGGCGAGGTCCTGCCGGCGGAACGTCTGCCGCGGCCCGTCGGTACCCGCCGCGCGGTCGAGCACGTCGGCGAGGCTGCCGTCCTCCGCCCAGCCGTGGAGCCGGTCGTAGACGGGGTCCATGTCGACGCCGCGCACCGGGTTGGAGTCGCGCAGCGCCTGCTGCCGCTCGTCCGGGGCGACACCGTAGAGACTGTCCTTCGCGCCCTCGGCCTCGGCGAGGCGCTCGTGCTCGGTCCGGGCCTCCTCGTGGATCGGGTGGTCAGGGTCGTCGGCGTGCTTGTCCGCCAGGCTCTGGTGGCCGTCGCCGTCGCCGTCGCCGTCGCCGTCGCCGTCGCTCTCGTTGTCGCTGTCGCTGTTCGTGCCGTCGTCGTCGACGTCCATGTCCGAGCCGTCGTCCGCCGCGGCCTTCGTCTTGCCTGCGGGGTCGGCGGGGCGGCGGTCGTCCGCGGCACGGTCGTCGGCCGGCCTGCCGTCCGCGGCACGGTCGTCCGGGATCGGGCGGCGGTCGGCGTCGAGCGGGATCGCCCAGACGCCGTGGTCGCCGTTGTGGAGCGGCTTGTCGCTGCGGGCGCCGGTCTGGTTGTCGAGGTAGGTGATCTTCCCGTTGTGGTTGACCACGTTCCAGGCGTGGGCGCGGCCGTGGGCGTCCTGGGTGACGATGACGGCCTGCGAGCCGTGGCCCTCGCGGCGGAGGGTGTCCTCCAGCCGGTGGAACGCCTGGTCGCCGTTGCCGAGATCCCCGAAGGGTGCGCCGAGCTGACGCTCCGCCCGGTCGCGTCCGCCGTGTTCGCCGTCACCGGTGCCGTCGTCGCTGCGCGGGGCGGCGGCGGTGGGGTTGCCGCTGTAGGTGTCGGCACTGGAGAGCGCCACGTCGAGGCAGTTGTTGTCACGGCCGGGCGTGCGGTGCCCGTCGCCGTTGACCGCGCCCGGCCAGTCCCCGGCCGGGTCGGGGTGGCGCTGCGGGGTGCCGTCCGGGTTCTTCGGGATCCGGCTCTCCAGCTCCTGCTGGTGGTGCTCCTCCACCCGGGCCAGACCGCCGGGCGCGTCGTACGGGCGGCTGTCGGAGAGCGGACGCTCGTGCGCGGGGACGTCCTCGGACGGGCCGTCCTGGTCACGCTGCCGGTCGTCGGGGGTGGTGCCGTGGTCGTCCGGGGTGGCGTGGTCGTCCGCCGTGCCGTGGTCGTTCCGGGGGGTGCGGTCGTCCGGGGCCGGGCGGTGGTCGTTCGTGGTGGCGTCGTCCGGACCGGCGCCGGGACGGGTTTCCGGACCGCGGTCGGGACGGTCCGCCGTGTCCGGTGTACGGGCCGGGGCATCGGCCGTCGGCCGGTCGGCCCCCGGCCTACTGGTGTCCGGACGCGGGCCGGGCGCCGGCCGGTCGGTGCCCGGCTGCCGGCCGAGGCCGGACGGGCGGTCGCCGTGGTCGGGCCGGCTCGTGGACTGGCCCGGAACGCCCGCCGGGCGTCCGGACGACGGTCCGTCACCGGCCTGGCCGGGCACGGGCCCGCCCTGCCGCGGGGGAGCGCTGCCGGACGGGGTGCCGGAGGCGGGTGCACCGGCCGCCGGAACAGGTCCGGTCGTGACCGGGCCGGTCGTGGTGGGGACACCGGTGTTCTGCCCGGCCGGGCCCTGCTGTCCGGTCGTGGTGTCCGGCCCCGGCGTCGGCGCGTGGGCCGGCGGTGCGTCCGCGACGGCGGTGGACGCGGTCTCGACCGTCACCCGGTGGGGGCCGCCGTCGGACGCGGACGGGCGGGTGTGCTCCGGCCCGGAGGACGGCACACCCGCGGACGGGACGTGCGGGACACCACCGGTGGGCACGCTCCGCCCGTCGTCCCCGCCGCGCTGCGCACCGGGCGACGGCTCCGGAGAGGAGCCCGGTGTGCGGTGGTCAGGAGCGGAGGCAGGCGCCGCACCGGAGCGGTCCTGCTGCGCGGGGACGTCCGAACCCGGCCGGGCCGGGCCGCCCTCGGAGTCGTGCGCGGGGGCCGGCGTGTGTGCGGGGGCCGGGGCGTCGTTGCCGCGGACCGGCCCGTACGACGGCCCACCGTGGTCCGCACCGCCGTGCGGGGGAGTGGACGAGCCCTCGTCCCCGCGTACGGGCCCGTACGACGGCCGGGCCTCGCCCGCGTGCGCGGGGGCAGGAGCCGAGTCGGGTGCGGTGTGCGAGGAGACCGGGCCCGGACGGGAGTCGGCCGTGCCGTGCGTCGACGCCGACGACCCGTCGCCATGGTGCTGCGGGCCACCGTGCTGCGGGCCCTCGTGGTGGGACGACGCCTGGGTGGGTGTCGGGTCCGGCGCGGAGTGCGCCGACACCGGGCCGGGCCGGGCCGGGTCCGCCGCCGAGCGGTCCGACGGCCCGTCACCGTGGTGCGCGGGGGTGTCCGCGCCGTCGGGTCGGCCCGGTGCGGGGCCGTCGGAGGCGGGGGCCGGCCGCGCGTCGGTGCCGGTGTGTGCGGGCGCACCGGCGTCGGATCCCGGGGACGGGGTGTGCGAGGCGGACGGGGGCGGCGTGCCGTCGCCACCGGCCGGAGCGTGCTGTGCGGTCGGTGCAGGCGTGGAATCGGTGGTCAGTCGTGTGCCGAACGGGTCGAGGGGTGCTGCGGTGCGGCTGTCCTGGCCGTCGTTGCCGAGCCGGGCCGGGGTGGCACTGTCGCTGCGGCCGTCCGCCCCGGAGCTGCCCTGCGGCCCGGGACTCCCCTGCGAGCCGGACCGGTCGGACGAGCCGCTGCCACCCGAGGTGCCCGGGCCGCCCGAGGTGCCGGTGTCGCCGGAGGCGGTGCGGTCGCCCGGGGACGTGTGGTCGGTGTTGGTCGAGGCGTCCCCGCCGGCAGGCCGTCCGCTGCCGGACGCGCTGCTGCCGGTGGAACCCGAAGGGCCTGACGTGGTACCGGAGTCGGACCCGCCGGACGCGCCGCCGGACCCGGAGGAACCGGACGGTCCCGAGGAACCCCCGGTGCCGGAGGAGCCGCCCGCGCCGCTTGCGCCGCCGGAGCCGGACGCGCCGCCGGAACCCGACGAGCCGGACGCGCCGGAGGAGCCCGACGAGCCGCCCGTGTCACCCGAGCCGGACGCGCCGGAGGAGCCCGACCCGGAATCCCCGGTGCCCCCGCCCTCGCTGCCGCTGCCGCTGCCGCTGCCGCTGCCGCTGCCGCTGCCGTGGCCGGCCGCGTTGTCGATGTGGTGCCGTGCCGCGCCACCGGCACGGGAGCCGAGGCCGTCGCGGAGGGACTCGGTGAAGGTCTGGTCCCAGTTCTTCGCGGACTCCTTGCCCTCCTCCCAGCCCGTCTTGACGGTACGGCCGAGGTCGTAGCCGTCCTGCGCACCGAAACCCTGGTTCACGGTCTGCGCGATGAGGTCCGAGATCATGGCCTGCACCGCGGAGACGATCGGGTCCTTCAGCGTCTCCATGATCGCCTCGATCAGGGCGTCCCGGAGCTCCTTCAGCAGCCGGCGCACGATCATCTTCGTCGCCTGCATCGCACCCAGCGCGCCGACCTCGGACAGACCGAAGGTGAACGGCGCCGCCGCCTGCGCCGCGATGAGCTCCGCGGCCAGGATCACGAGCTGCGTGATCACCGCGATCTTGCACACCACCACGATCACCGCAGCGGCCTCGAACGCCGCCGCGATCAGCCGCGCAGCCGTCGCCGCATCCGCGAGGTAACCGTCCCCACCCGTCGAGAACTTGTCGAAGGCCGTCCCGAACGCCTCGATCGAGTCACCGGAGTTCGCCGACCGCACACTGTTCGCGGCACTCAGAGCACGGTAGTTGAGCTCGTCGACCTGATCCGCGAAGTCACGCCACACCTGGGCGCACTCACGCAGCTTGTCCTCGTCCGCCTTCGGCCAGTCGAAGCCGAGCATCTCCAGGACCCACTCGAC
>NZ_BPRL01000096.1:0-3079 GCF_045862635.1 Kitasatospora sp. NE20-6 | reverse complement strand
CCGCGAGATCTACCAGATCCTGACCGCACCCAGCGCCCCACACATCACCACCGAGCAGCTCACCACCGCTGCTTGACATCCATAAGAGCATCCCCGCGGGCACCCCGCACTCCCCCCATCCTGAACGCAAGACCTGATAGGAGTCGCTGACACCATGGCGGTCTCAGTAACACTGCCCGCACTGGGCGAGAGCGTGACCGAGGGCACCGTCACCCGCTGGCTGAAGGCCGAGGGTGAGCGCGTGGAGGTCGACGAGCCGCTGCTCGAGGTCTCCACCGACAAGGTCGACACCGAGATCCCGGCCCCCGCCGCCGGCATCCTCGCCTCGATCAAGGTCGGCGAGGACGAAACCGTCGAGGTCGGCGCCGAACTCGCCGTCATCGACGACGGCACCGACACCCCCGCACCCGCCGCCGAAGCCACCCCCGCCCCCGAAGCCACCCCCGCCGCCGAAGCCACCCCCGCACCGGCAGCCGCACCGGCTGTTCCGGCCCCGGCTCCGGCTGCTGTTCCCGCTCCTGCCACGTTCGTCGCCCCGGCACCGGCACCTGCCCCTGCGCAGGCCCCTGCTCCGGCCCCTGTCCGTGCGCAGGCTCCGGCTCCCGCGCCCGCCCGGGCCGCGGCGCCGGCCCCGTTCGTCGCCCCGGCCCCGGCCGGTGACGGCGGGAAGGCCGCCTACGCCACCCCGCTGGTCCGCAAGCTGGCCGCCGAGCTGGGTGTGCCGCTGGCCGGTGTGCAGGGCACGGGCGTCGGCGGCCGCATCCGCAGGCAGGACGTCCTGGCTGCCGCCGAGGCCCCGGCTCCCGTTGCCGCTCCCGCCGCCACCACTCCGGCCGCGGCTCCGGCCGGGCAGTCCGCGGCGGCCGCCGCCTCGCCGCTGCGCGGGCAGACCGTGCCCATGACGCGGGTGCGCAAGGCCATCGCCAGGCACATGGTCCAGTCGCTGCAGGTGTCGGCCCAGCTGACGACCGTGGTGGAGGCGGACGTCACCCGGGTCATCCGGCTGCGGGAGCTCGCCCGGGCCGGCTTCCTGCAGCGTGAGGGCGTCAAGCTCTCCCCGCTGCCGTTCTTCGTCAAGGCCGCCGTCGAGGCGCTCAAGCTGCACCCGGTCCTCAACGCCCGGGTGAACGAGGACGACACCGTCACCTACCACGACGTCGAGAACATCGGCATCGCGGTGGAGTCCGACAGGGGCCTGTTCGTGCCCGTCATCCACGGGGCGGGCGACCTCGGCATCGCGGGCATCGCCCGGAGGACCGCCGACCTGGCGGCCCGTACCCGCGACGGCGGCCTCAAGCCGGACGAACTGACCGGGGGCACCTTCACGGTGACCAACACGGGTTCGCGCGGTGCACTGTTCGACACCCCGATCCTCAACCAGCCGCAGGTCGGCATGCTGGGCATCGGCGCCACCGTCAGGCGCCCGGTCGTGCTGGAGACTCCGGAGGGCACCACCATCGCCGTGCGCGACATGGTCTACCTCGCGCTGTCGTACGACCACCGGATCGTGGACGGTGCCGATGCCGCACGCTTCCTCGGCACGGTGAAGGCCCGCCTGGAAGGCGGTGCGTTCGAGGGCGAGCTCGGGCTCTGACCTCGGGCTCTGACCTCCGCGCGGGCGGACGGCCCGGCGCCCACGACATCCTCGTGGGCGCCGGGCCTCCGGGCCGGTGAGGCCTGGCACGGGCCGTGGGGTGGGCCCGGCCCGGCCTGCCGGACCGGGCCCACGGGGGTCAGAAGGCCGAGGTGTAGGCCGTGAGGAACGGGGCCGAGACGGGGGTGCCTCCCGGGTTGAAGCAGAGGGTGTAGAGCTGCACGGTGCCGCTGGTGCGCGCCCAGGGCATGGCGAGGCCGCACCAGCCCGGTCCGGTGCCGTAGGCGGTGGCGTGGGCGGTGTCCGAGGGGACGGCCACGCCGGGCAGGGTGACGGTGAACGGGACGGATCCGGAGAGGGTGTTGGCCGCCCCGACGGAGTTGAAGTTGGTGTTCGCGGGCACGCCGCCGTTGAACCAGAGGTAGCCGAAGGACTTCGGCGGGAACGCCGGTCCGTGCACCGCCCGCTTGAGGGAGTAGCTCAGCGTCCAGGTGGTGTCGAAGGGGGCGTTGGCGGCGTTGAAGCAGGCCACCACCACGGTCTGCCCGCTCGCGCCCGGTACCCAGTCGGCCACCTTGCAGCGGGCGCCCTGGATCCCGTTGACCGCCGTGACCTCGATGTTCCCGGCGGCGGTGGACGCCCCGAGGCCGGGCAGCCACGCCTTCCAGATGCCGGTCGAGCCGTGGCTCACCGTGTTGACCGCCCCGGCCGAGTTGTACTGGGCGAGCACCGCCCCGCTGACGGCCGAGTAGGTGTACCCGTAGCTGCCGCCGGCCGGCGAGGGCGTCCCGCTGCTGGTGGTGTAGAGCACGGTGAACAGGGTGTTCGCGGGGGCGCCGCTCGGCTGGTAGCAGTTGACCGCGACGTCCTGCCCGGTGCCCGCCGTGGACCAGCCCTTGATCTGGCACCAGTTGCCGGTGCGTCCGACGGCGGTGGCGTGGGCGATGCCGCCCGGGCCGGCGATCAACGGGAAGTGCACCACGTACGCGCCGACCCCGAGCTGGTCGACCTTGACCGGGTTGGCGGCCGGGGAGGGCCAACTGCCCCACTGCCGGGTGAGGTCGGGGACGTACCCCGCGGGCGGGGTCGGGTTGTCGAGGAACGCGAAGCCCCAGCGGTCCGGTACGGCGGCGTGGGCGGGCCCGGCGGCCGGCAGTGCGGCGGCCATGAGGCCGGCCACCATGGCCAGGACGAGCAGAACGGCACGGACGGGTCCGAGTGACGGTGCGACGGTGCGGGCGTGCATGTGCGTACCCCCTGGGTGGGTGAGGACGGGGTGTGCTGCCTGCGCGGTGCATCCTGCGCTGCGAGCCCGCTCCCTGGTCCAGGGGCGGGCTGCTCCGCCGGGACGGGCTGCTTCGGTGCGCCGGACGGTGTCCGGCCTCGGCCACTCCCGGTGACCGGGCCCGGCGGCGCCTCACATCGTAGGATTGCCCGACCTCGTGGCACAGGCCCCTGGCATGCACCCGATGGTCGGATGTCGGC
>NZ_BPRL01000095.1:0-26292 GCF_045862635.1 Kitasatospora sp. NE20-6 | reverse complement strand
CGTTCACGGGAACCGCCCCACCCGCCCCACCCGGGCCTGCCGGCCGCTCCCGCCGCGCCGCCCGGCCCCGCCGCCCGCCCCACCCTGCCCGGGAGCACCGGTGCTCCCGGCCCGCCCCGGCCGCCCCCGGTGCGGGCGCGGCCCCGACGGCCGGAACGGTGCACGAACCGTGCTGCGGGAGGCCGGTGCGGGGGCCGGTGCGGGCGCCGACGGGGGAGGCGCAGCGGGAGGTGCCCCCGGGCCGCGGCCCGGGGGCACCTCCGGTCCGCGGGGGCCGTCCGCTACGGGCAGGCGGGAACCGCCGACTGGTTGGTGACGTACGAGGAGTGGACGTAGGCCCAGGTCGGCTGCGCGCCGCCGGAGTAGTTCACGTAGGCGTAGAACCACCGGTTGCTGGAGTAGTTCCCCGTGGCCCAGCCCGCGTCCTTCCAGCAGGACACCCAGGAGGCCTGCCCGTTGGGGTTGCGCCAGCCGTCGGAGGTGACCCAGCCGATGAACGACCAGGACTCCGCGTAGGGCGCGGTGCGCGCCGCGGCCCCGGCCTGGACGGTCATCGTGGCGTAGCCCGCCGCGTCGGCGGCCGGCGCGACCGCGACCGTCAGGCCGGCCAGGGGGACACAGGCTGCCGCGACCGCGGCAGCTCGCTGGAGGAGGGATTTCATTGCCCGGACCCTTCGCTCGGTGTGCGGTTCTGACGGTCCGTCGGATTCGGTGAGCGGCAGGCTCGTCGGGAGGCAGTCCCGGTGAAGGGGCGCCCAGGACCGGATCCGGCGGACCTGCCCACCGTACGAAGGCTGCGGCGACACTACGGCGATGGCCGCCGGCCGCGCCCGGCGGCCCTCATCCCCCCTGCGTGTAGCCGGAGATGACGCCCTCGCCGTAGGGCTCCACGATCACCCGGATCCGTACGGAGCGGTGCGTCCCGTCCACCCGGAACCGCGCGGGGATCGCCCACTCCACGTCCGGGAGCCGGTGCCAGGGGTTGAACAGCGTCCCCGGCTCCCCGCTCAGGTCGTCGTCCCCGCGGGTCCAGCGGGAGGACGGGTCGGAGGCGACCGCCTGCACCGCTTCGAAGATCTGCTCGTCCGTCCAGTCCGCGGGGAAGAGGCTCTTGCCGGAGCCCCGCGCCGCCGCCCTGGCGGAGTGCAGCTCCGCGATGTGGTCCATCCGGAAGGGCGACAGGTAGCTTCCGGCCCGCCGGAGTTCGGGCGTGATCTCGGGACCGTCCGGCTCCTCCACCGGAACGTCCTCCCACCCGCCGAACCTTCCGGGCAGCGGTCCCCGGCCGCCGGCCTCGTGTCCGTAGACGTTCGCGGGACGGTAGGGCTCCTGCTCGGGCACCATCGGTTCGACCCCCGTGTCGTGGTGACGTTCGGTCCTACCGTAAGGCGGCAGCATGGCGGCGACCCCCACCGGACGGCAGCCGGACGACCCGCAGGCGCAGGGCGCCGCCGCAGCCGGCAGCGCCCTGCGCGGACTGCTCACCGGCCGCCCCGCCTACCGGAACCGCTGGCTGGCCCACGTCCGCCGGAAGCGCGGCGACGGGATCAGCTACTCCGCCGTCTCCCAGGTCGTCGCACTCCACGTCTGGGACAGCGGACTCAGGCCGGACACCGACCGGGACCTTCCGCGCCGCCTGCGCGACCGGGTGCGCCAGGCCCTGCTCGGGGAACAGCTGACCCACGAGACCGTCACCTGGCTGACCGACTCCTTCGAATTCTCCGCCGAGGACACCGCGCTCGTCTGGGAGGCCTTCTCCGGTCGCAGCGAACTCGACCTCGACGGCAGCGGCATCACGTCCACCTTGCGGCACCCGCCCGTCCCGCTGGTCCAGCCCCAACGCCACCGCACCACCGCGCTGTTCTCGCGCTACCACCTGGGCGCGGACCGGATGCTGCGCCGGACGGAGCACAGCCACGTGCTGCTCGCGCTGGAGGACGGCGTCGACTCCTACGCGTACAGCCCGCGCGACACCGTCACCGGTGTCGAGTCCGTCGTCGGCGGCACGTTCACCGGCTTCCGGCCGAGCAGCCCGGGTTTCGTGGGGCTGCGGTTCGGTCTGGACCGCCGGCTGCGCCGGGGCCAGCACGCCTCGCTGCACTACACGACCGTCCACCGGCCCACCCCCGGTCCGTGCGTCCAGCTGCGGCGGGCGGCACGCAAGCGGATCGACAACGTGGACCTGCGGATCCTCTTCGACCGCGCCGTGCCCCGCCGGGCCTGGTGGTGCGCGTGGGACGACTACGACGCCGGCGAGCTGGTCCGTGACGTCCCGCTCGACGTGGGCGCCGACGGGGCGATGCACCAGTTCCTGCCCTACCTGGAGGAAGCCGTGGTCGGGTTCCGATGGGAGTGGTGACGTGGGGCCCGTACTCCCGGCGGCCGTCGCGGCCGGCGATGTCTTGACGGACCATCAGTCCCCGTCCCTGCCACCGTGATCGGCGCGGCGCGGCGCGGCGCGGTGGCGGCGCGCCTCCGCCGCTCGTGGTGACCGGCGTGTGTGCGGGCCGGGCCGCCCGGTCAGGGAGTGCCGGTGAGCTCGGAGTCGGCGAGCTGGGCGTCGGTGAGCAGGGTGGCGGCTGCGGCGGTGGCGTGCGCGAGCAGCCCGGGCAGGTCGGCGGTGGCGGCCTCGCCGCGGGCGTGGCGGCGGCCGGTGTGTTCCCAGCCGGCGAGGGCGGCCGCGGCGGCCATGGCGGGGCGGGGGTCGTCCGTGCCGGTGCCGAGTTCGGCGTGCAGTGCGGTGGTCAGCAGGTCCTGGTAGCGGGACACCTGGAGGCGGCCGCGGGCGGCGAGGGCGGGTGATCCGCCGATGATCCGGGCGAGCAGTTGTTCCGTCCCGGCGCCCCGCTCGGTGATCCAGCCGTGGACGACCTGTGCGGCGGTGTCGAGCGCGCGGGTTTCCGCGGTGCGGTCGGCGAGCCGGTCGGCGAGGTCGGTGCAGCGCCGGACGTCCAGGTCGAACAGCACGTCGTCCTTGCCGGGGAAGTGCAGGAAGAACGTGCGGGGTGCGATGCCGACCGCGGAGGCGATGTCCTGCACGGTCGTGTCCTCGAACCCCCGGTCGGCGAACAGCCGGAGTGCGGTGTCGGCGATGAGCCGGTGCCGTTGCTGCCGCTCGCGTTCGCGCAGGGTGGGTCGCTGGTCCATGCGTCCCATCCTAGCCCTCCCGGTGCAGTGACTGCATCGCCTGCGTGTGCTGCAGGACGTGCAGGTGTTGCAGTCGGCCGCGGCGCGGCCTAGCATCCGGGTGCAGCCCTTCGGTGCAGTCGATGCATCGAATGCAGTTGCTGCATCATTTGCTGTGTCCGAATCGTGGGAAGGAGGCGGCCGTGAGCACGAGAGCTCCCGACCGTTCACTGGCCGGGCGGGTCGCCCTGGTGACCGGCGGCACCGGCGGCATCGGCCTGAGCACCGCCGTCGGGCTGGCCCGGCGCGGGGCCGAGGTCGTCGTCACCGGCCGGGATCCGGAGCGCGGGCACGCCGCGGTCCGGCGGATCGCCGAGGCCGCGGGCGTCGCCCCCGGCACCGTCCACCTGCGGATCGCCGACCTCGGCGTGCTCGGCGACGTCCGGCGGCTCGCCGACGGGGTCCTCGCCGACCATCCCCGGCTGCACCTGCTGGTCAACAACGCCGGCGTCAACCACGGCTCCCGCCGGAGCACCCCGGACGGCCTGGAGGCGAACCTCGCCGTCAACGCCGTCGCACCGATCCTGCTGACCCGGCTGCTCCTCGGCCGGCTGGCCGGGAGCGCGGAGCCGGGCCGGGCCTCGCGGGTCGTACTGGTCAACTCCGGTGCGCACAAGATGGTCCGGCGGGCCGCCGACGCGCTCGACGACCCGCAGGCGGAGGCCGGGCCGTACGTCGCGATGACCGTGTACGCCCGCAGCAAGCTGCTCGTCCTGATGGCCGGCCTCGCGCTCGCCCGGGAGCCGGGCACCGGCCCGGTGACGGTCACCGCCGTCGACCCCGGCCCGGCGGACACCGGCATGACCCGTGCCATGGACCGCACCTTCCTGCCGCCCGCGATGCGCGCCGGCTGGGGCCTGTACTACCGGCTCGGCCCGGCCCGGCGCAGTGCCGACACGGCCGCCGCCTCCACGCTGGCCGCGGCGGCGTCGGCCGCGCTGGAAGGCCGGACCGGGATCTACCTGGACGCGAAGGGCCGGCCCGCCCGCACCTCGCCCGCCGCCCGCGACGAGGCGGCCCACGCTGCGGCCCTGGCGCTCCTGGACGACTTCGGGGCCGGTACCCGCGCCGCCCGGTTCTGACCCGCCGACCCGCAGCGGGCCGGCGGGCCTGCGGGCCGGAACCGGCCGGGCGTCCGCGCCGCCACGGGGGGACGGCGGCGCGGACGCCCGGCAGCCGGACGGCCCCGGGCGCCACCGGTCAGCTGGTGACCAGGAACGTCGCGTCCGCGCGGTCCGTGGCGGGGGACGCGGCGGACAGCGGGTCGATGCGCAGCTGGAAGTCGGCGTGACGCAGGTACCGGTCGGGGTAGTTGTGCGAGTAGTACGACACGGCGCCGGAGCCGGCGAGGCCCGCCGTGCGGTGGAAGGTGGCGTCGGCGGCGAACTGCGCGGTGGAGTCGTTCGCGTTCAGCACGACGGCGAACCCGCTGTGCCGCAGGTAGCGTCCGGGGAAGTTGACGGACTCGAAGGAGACGCCCGTGCTGTCGGCCAGGCCGGGGACGATCTTCCACTCCGCGTCGAGGTACGGGTCGAACGGGAACGCGTCGATGCGGCCGGTGAAGTTGCTGTGCCGCACGAAGTCGCCCGGGTAGTTGTAGGACTTCAGCCGGTTCCAGGCGGGGGTGCCCCAGGTCGTCTTCAGCGCGGCCATCTCGGTGGCGGTGATCGGCGTGATCGTGCCGTGTTTGGAGTTGATCGGCTGGGTGTAGGTGCGCTGGTCGGCGGCGGTCCAGGTGCCTCCGTCGATGGAGGAGGTCTGCCAGGCGTAGAAGAGGCCGTTGGGGGTGTAGGTGTCTCCCCAGAGGGTCCAGCCGTTGCCCGTCAGGGACTTCACGAGGATGGGCGCCTCGGTGCCGCCGTGGGCGATCGGACCGGTGTAGGTGGTGGTGTTGAACGAACCGGCCGCGAGGGAGCTGGACTTGGCCCCGTAGAGCTCGTTGCCCTTCTTGTAGTACAGGTAGTTGGTGCCGCTGCTGCCCACCACGACGTCGGCGTCGATGATGCCGAAGCCCGGGTCGAAGTACGTCACCGGTGCGCTGAAGGTGGTGAAGTCGGTGGTGTAGTCGGCCATGATGACGTCGCGGGTGCCGTTGTTGGCGGAGTAGATCAGCGCGTACTGGCCCCGGCCTGCGTCCCAGAACGCCTCCGGCGCCCAGGCGTGCGTGGTGGTCATCGAATGGACCTTCACCCGGCGGTAGTTGGTGAAGCTCCGCAGGTCCGTGGAGTCCCAGACGTGGATGTACTGGTTGGTCTGGGAGAAGTCCGTGCCCGCGAGGTCGGTGGCCATGACGGTGAAGGTGCCGTCCTGCTTGCGCAGGATGAACGGGTCGCGGAGGCCCTTCGTGCCCGCGGTCGGGGTGACGACCGGCGCGTTCTGGTTGAGCGGGGTCCATTCGAGGCCGTCGCTGCTCACGGCGAGGTGGAGCCCGTAGTTGTTGCCGAGCCCCTGGTTCGACTCGGTGAAGTACCCCATGACGTACCCGCTGTACGCCGTCGCGGCGTTGGCCGCGGGCGCGGGGGTGGCCAGAGGGGCCGCGACGAGCGCGGCGACGAGGGCCGGGACGAGCCGGGTGATGCGTGCGGTCGTGGGGCGGCGTCGGTGCACGGGTGGGGTCCTCACTGCTGCGGCCGGTGGGGGCGTGCCGGGTCGGGGCGGGTCGGGGTGGGGACGGGTGGCGTCGAGGGTGCCACCCGTCCCCGCCGCCGCCGTCGGCGACGTCGGAGTGGTGGAGGGCATGCAGGCGCGCCGGGCCGGGTGCGCCCGAAGGCCCGATTTTGCTTGCTGTGCCCGGAAGTTGGGGTGGCAGGTGCAGGCGGTGCCGGTCGGGGTGCGGCGCGCCGGGTCGTATTGTTAGCGCTCACAAAAAGTGTGTCAAGACATCGCGCAGAGGCCGGGTCGACCGGACGGGCCGTGGGGGAGCGGTCGGCGTGTGCGGCAACCGCGCGGCGGAGGTGGGCTGTCGGGAACTCTGTGGAACTGGAGGGCGGACCACGGAAGGAGCCTCCCGGCCTGCGCGGAGACCGTTCCGGCGGTGCGTGCCGGTCTGTGGCGGGCGCCGGACCGCGCCCCCGCAACGGGCCCGGGATGCATGAGACTTGTGGGCAGGCGCTTGACGCGGTCCGGTCGCCGGACCACACTCACCCAGCAACTGGTTGTTAACGCAAACAGCATGCCCTCGCCGACCTGCACCCCCACCCCTCCCCGCGCGGCCGGCCACCGGAGTCCTGCGCCCCGACCTGACCGGGCTGCAGCCCCGGCCTCGCACCCCGGCCCGGTCGCATCCCACCGGCTGCCCCGCCACCCGAGGCCGGTGACCGGCCGCGCCGTCGCGGGCACGGTGCCGGGCGGCCCTCGGGCCCGCCGTACACCCCCACCCCCAGGGAAGACCATGAACGCTCGTACACCGTCCCGCCGCACCCTCCTCCGGGCGATGGCAGTCCTGCCCGCCTCGGCCTTCCTGGCCGCCGAGCTGCCCGTGCTGGCCGGCACCGCCCAGGCCGCCGCCCCGGCGGCGGGCTCCGCCGACCGGTACACCATCGTGGCGTTCACCAACGCCAGTGACGCGACGGTCAACGTCTACCAGTCGGACGACGCCACCGACTTCCGCCTGCTCAAGAGCGCCGCCTACACGCCGCCCGCCGACCGGATCCGCGACGCGAGCGTCTTCAGGCACACCGACGGCGCCTACTACCTCACCTACACCACGCACACCTGGCAGGACGCCAGCACCACCATCGGCTTCGCCCGCAGCACCGACCGGACCACCTGGACACACCTCTACGACCACACCGTGCCGATCGCCGACCTGTCGCGCGCCTGGGCGCCCGAGTGGTTCGTCGACACGGACGGCTCGGTCAACGTCGTCGTCTCCTGCTCGGTCACCAGCGACGAGTGGAACTTCACCCCCTACCTGCTGCGGGCCACCACCTCCGCCCTCACCGCCTGGACGGCGCCGGTGGCGCTCGCGGGCATCGGCCCCAACCACATCGACACCTTCGTCGTGAAGACCGGGTCGACCTACCACGCGTTCACCAAGAACGAGACGACCAAGTACATCGAGTACGCCACCGCGACGTCCCTCGCGGGGCCCTACACCCTCAGGAAGACCGGCGACTGGGCGGGCTGGGGCAGCTACCGCGAAGGCCCGGCCCTGGTGAAGCTCGACAACGGCGGCTGGCGCCTCTTCTTCGACGGCTACGGCGCTGGCCAGTACTACTTCAGCGACAGCTACGACACATTCACCACCTGGTCGGCGCCGCAGGCGCTGCCGGGCATCTCGGGCACGGCCCGCCACTTCACCGTCCTCCAGGAGCGGGTCACCGCGAGCGCCGTGCTCACCGCCGGCACCACCCGGTCGCTGCAGTCGGTGAACTTCCCGACCCGGCACTGGCAGAACCAGTCGGGCCTGCTGAACCTCCCGGTGGTCGGCTCGTCCGGCACGGCCGCGGAGCGGCAGGCGTCGACGTTCTCCGTCGTGGCGGGCCTCGCCGACGGCAACGCCTTCTCCTTCCGGGACTCCGCCGGCAACTACCTGCGCCACTACGGCTTCCGCGCCCGGTTCGACCCGAACGACGGCACGTCCACCTTCGCGGGCGACGCCACCTTCGTCGCCCGCGCCGGCACCACCGGGGGCAGCGTGCGCCTGGAGTCCTACAACTACCCGGGCCGCTACCTGCGCCACAGCAGCTACCAGCTGCGGGTCGACCCGGCCGACGGCAGCGACCTCTTCCGCAGCGACAGCAGCTTCGCGCCCGTCACCGCGCTGGCCTGACCCCGCGGCGGCCCGTCACCACCGGCCGGACCCACACCGGCCGGACCCCGCGCCGGCCGGACCCCTGCGCCGACCCGGCACCCGCCGCCACCGGACCACCGCGGGTCCGGCCTGCCGGCCGGGTTCCGGGGCGGCAGGCCCGGCCCGTACTCCGCCCGCCCGCGGCACCCGGCGCCCCGGGCGGGCGGCGCCCCGCCCGGATCCGTCCCCGGCCGGATCCATCGCCCGAACGGGTGGTGATGCCCCGCAGCGCCGGAGGGGCGACACTTCCTGTGAAGGGGTGGGGCGTTCCGCCCCCGGCAAGCCCCTGGCACGTGAGGGAGTCGAGCCGTGACAACACCTCTCGGAACCGCCCCGGCGGACCCGCAGGACTGGCTGGCAGGACTCGGCAGGTCATGGTGGTGGGCGCTGGGATTCGGCGTGCTGACCATCATCGCCGGCATCGTCATGCTCAGCTGGCCCGAGGAGACCGCCCGGGTGGTCGCGATCATCATCGGCCTGCAGCTGCTCGTCGCCGGCGGGGTCCGCTTCGTGACCGCCTTCACCCAGGACGACTCGGCCGGCGCGCGCGTGCTGCACGTCGTACTGTCCCTGCTGGCCGTTCTCGCCGGTGTGCTCTGTCTCCGCCACCAGCTGCAGACGGTCGGGTTCCTGGCCCTCATCGTCGGCGCCTACTGGCTGCTGGCCGGCATCCTGACACTGTTCGTCGCGCTCGGATCCCGCGGCACGCCCGGCCGCGGCCTCGCCGTCTTCCTCGGCGCACTCGGGATCGTCGCCGGTGTCGTCGTCCTCGCCTACCCGGTCGAGTCCGCGGTGGCCCTGGCCCGGCTGCTCGGGCTGTGGCTGCTCCTGCTCGGCCTCTTCGAGGTGGTGGCGTCCTTCGTCCTCCGCAGTGCCCTGCGGCCGCGCACCTGACCGCCGCCCCGAACGCCGGGCAACCGGCGCGGTGCCCCGTGCTCCGGGCACCACCTCCGGCAGGAAGCCCGCGCAGGTCCGCGGCCGTCGATTGCCGTGGTGCCCGCGGGCTGATGAGATCGCCTCATGAGTCCCGTGAGCCCGACGAACCCGACCGGCCCCGCCGACCCTGCAGGGCCGGGCGGTGCCGCGTCCGGCGGGGCACCCGCCAGGATCCTGCTCCCGTACCCGCCCGACCGGATCGGCGGTCTCGCCGGGCTGCGGGTGGCGGTCTGGGACGGTGCCACGGAGCCGCCGCCCGCGTCGGTGCTCCGCGAGGTCGAGTTCTTCGTCGTCCCCTACACCCGGGCGGCCGCCGCGCTGCCGCTGCTGGAGCGGATGCCCCGGCTGCGGGTGCTGCAGAGCCTGTCGGCGGGCGTCGACGACCTCCGGCCGTTCGTCCCGCCCGGCGTGACGCTCTGCAACGCCCGGGGCGTCCACGACGCCAGCACCGCCGAGCTCGCGGTGACGCTGCTGCTCGCCGCGCTCAGGGGCGTGCCCGGCTTCGTCCGGGCGCAGGACGCCGGTGAGTGGCGGGGCGGCTCGTTCCCCTCGCTCGCCGACCGCACGGTGCTCCTCGTCGGGCACGGTTCGATCGGCGCGGCCGTCGAGGAGCGGCTCGTCCCGTTCGAGTGCGACGTCCTGCGGGTGGCCCGCAGCGCCCGTACGGCCGTCCGGGGGCCGGTGCACGCGTTCGCCGAGCTGCCCGGCCTGCTGCCCCGGGCCGATGTCGTGGTGCTGACGGTACCGCTCACCGCGGAGACCCGGGGCCTCGTGGACGCCCGGTTCCTCGCCGCGATGCGGGACGAGGCCCTGCTGGTCAACGTGGCGCGGGGCGCGGTGGTCGACACCGGGGCGCTGCTCGCCGAACTCGGCCGCGGCCGGCTCTCCGCGGCCCTCGACGTCACGGATCCGGAGCCGCTGCCCGCGGGACATCCGCTCTGGAGCGCCCCGCGCACGCTGATCAGCCCGCACGTGGGCGGCAACAGCTCGGCGTTCCTCCCACGGGCGCTGCGCCTGCTCCGCACCCAGCTGGACCGCTACGCGGCCGGCGAGGCGCTGGACAACGTGGTGGTCGGCCCCGGCGTCTGACCGGCCCGCCCACCGCGCCACCCGCTCCTGCCGCCTGCCGTGCCGGTGCCGTGCTGCGCCGTCCGGGGGACATCGCCGCCCGGTCCGGGTGGGCCGGGCGAGCCGCCGCCCCGGCGTCGGCGGTTCCCGGCGAAGGTGGTTCCCCGGTACCGGCCCTCGGTGTGCGAGGGACGGGCGGCGACAGGAGACAGCGGTGACCGCAGGGGCGGGCTCGACGGGTGTCGGCGCGGACGTGCCGACCGGTGAACCGGAGCCCGGGGATGGACGCCCGTGACCGCCGACGAGGTGTTCGCCGGTGTGGGGATCATCGTCGTCCTGGCGGTCGGGTGCCAGCTGCTGGCGAGCCGTCTGCGCGTGCCGGCCCTGCTCCTCCTCCTGCCCGGGGGCTTCACCGCGGGCGCGCTCACCGACGACGTCGACCCGCAGCGGCTCCTCGGCGAGGCCTTCTCCCCGCTGGTCTCGCTGGCCGTGGCCGTGATCCTCTACGACGCCGGGCTCGGCCTCGACCTGAAGCGGCTCACCGGGCACAACCGGCGCGTCGTCATCAGGCTGATCTGGCTCGGCACCGTGCTGACGTGGGCGTCGGCGGCGCTGTTCGCCGTGCCCGTGCTCGACATGTCGAAGCGTGCGGCCGTCATGCTGGGAGCGATCCTGGTGGTGTCGGGGCCCACGGTGGTGGGGCCGCTGCTCAACTTCGTCCGCCCGTCCGAGCGGCTGCAGCGCATCCTGGTGTGGGAGGGATCGCTCATCGACCCGGTCGGCGGGATCCTCGGGGCGCTGGTCTTCCACGCGGTGACCGGTTCCGGCCAGGGAGGTCTGGTGCGGCAGGCCGGGGCGTTCTGGATCAGCGCCGGCGTGGGGCTGACCGGGGGAGCGGTGGGCGCGTGGGTGCTGTGGGAACTGCTCCGGCGGCTGCAGCTCGGGGAGGTGCTCGGCACGACGGTGCAGTTCGCCGCGGTGGTCGGGGTGGCGGCCGCGTGCGACGCCTTCCGTGACGACACGGGCCTGATCGCCGCCGTGGTGATGGGAATGGCGATGGCCAACCTCCCGGGGGTGGACATCCCGTCCCGCAGGCCGTTCTTCGAGACGCTGGTCTCGCTGATCATCGGTCTGCTGTTCGTCTCGATCTCGGCCACCGTCACCCCGGCCTCGCTGCGGCACGTGGTGCTGCCCACGCTCGCCCTGGTGGCCGTGCTCGTGCTCGTGACCAGGCCGCTGGTGGCGCACCTGGCGTCGCTCCGCACGGACGTCCCGCGCGGCGAGCGGTGGTTCATCGGGTGGATGGCGCCGCGCGGCATCGTCGCCGCCGCCACCGCGTCGACGTTCTCCGTCACCCTGGTCGACCAGGGCATCGCCGGCGCCGACCGGATCCTGCCGGCGACGTTCGTGGTGATCGTGGCCACCGTCACGCTGTACGGTCTCACCGCCTTCCCGGCCGCCCGGCGGCTCGGGGTGCTCCGGCCGGCGCGGTCGCGGCCGCTGCTGGTGGGCGGTGACCCGTGGGTCGTCGACCTCGGCCGCGCGCTGCGTTCGGCCGGGCTGGACGTGCTGATGTGGGCGGGTGCCGACGAGCAGCGCACGCAGATCGAGCAGGCCGGGCTGGAGCTGGCGCCCGGCGAGCTCCTCGCGGCCGCATCCGGCGCCGGTGCCGAGCTGGAGGGCATCACCGGTGTCCTGCTGCTCACCCAGGAGGACGACTTCAACGCGCTCGCCGCGATGACGCTGCGGGAGAGCGTGGAGGGGCCCGTCCACCGCCTGGGCCCGCCCGCCGACAGCAAGGGCGTGGTGGCGCCCTTCACCGGGGGCGACGCGCTGTTCGACGCGGGGCTGACCCGCCCCGAGCTGGTGCGCCGGTACGCGTCCGGGGCGCGGATCGTCACCCACCGGGTCGAGGGCGCGCTGCCGGCCCGGCACGAACTGCTGTTCCTCGTCCGCCGGGACGGCAGCCTCGTCCCGGTCACCGTGGCCCGGGTGCCGACCCCGCAGACCGGGGACACCGTGGTGCTGCTGAGCCCCGGCCCGGACGCGGCACCCGGGCCCGCGCCCGCGCCCGGGGCGTCCGCGTGAGGGGTACCGGGCCCGGTGCCCCGCCCTGCCCGTCCGCTGCGCCCTGCCCGTCCGTCGTGCCCCGGGTCTCCGTCCGGCCCGGACGGATGCCCGGGCCCGCCCGTCCCGCAGGGGGCCGCGCATGGACATGATCCATGTCCGTGCGGTGAGCCCGCCGGACCTCACCGACCGGGTGGTGGGCCTCCTCGCTGGCGATCCCTGCGTGCTCAACCTGATCGTGTCGCCCGGCGCCGCCCGCAACCCGGACGGCGACGCGATCGCCTGCGACGTCCTGACCGGCGCGGCGAACGAGGTGCTGAAGTCGCTGCGCGCCGTGCACCTGGACCGCCGCGGCTCCATCGTCATCGAGCCGGTGGACATCGCGTTCTCCGGGCGGGCCGCCGAGATCGGCTCGCGCCGCCTCGGGCCGCTCACCCGCGCGCCGGTCTGGGAGCAGGTCGAGGCGAGGATCCGCGCCGAGGGCACGTACGCGCCGAGCTTCTTCCTCTACCTCGTCATCGCCGGGCTGATCGGATCGGTCGGCATCGTCACCAACTCCCAGATCCTCATCGTCGCGGCCATGGTCGTCGGCCCCGAGTACGGGGCGATCGTCAGCATCGCGCTGGGCATCGACCGCGGTGACCGTCCGCGGGTCCGGCGGGGATTCCTCGCGCTGGGCACCGGCTTCGCCCTGGCGATCACGGCCACGTTCGCCTTCAGCGTGCTGATCCGGGCCTTCGGCCTGCAGTCGCGGGCGTTCGACATCGGCCTGCGGCCCGTCTCCGACCTGATCAACACGCCGAACTTCTTCTCCGTGGCGGTGGCGACCCTGGCCGGGATCGTCGGCATCGTGTCGCTCACCGAGGCCCGCACGAGCGCCCTGCTCGGCGTGTTCATCTCGGTCACGACGATCCCGGCCGCCGCGGACATCGGCGTCTCGGTCGCCTTCACCAGCTGGCCGGAGGCCCGGGGTTCGCTGATCCAGCTGCTGCTCAACATCGTGGTGCTGATCGTGGTCGGCACCGGGACGCTCCGCTGCCAGCGGGCCGTCTGGCGGCGGGTCGGGGCCCGGCGCGACCGCGAGGACCGGGCGAAACTCAGCCGCTGACCGGAGCTGCTCCGCCCGGCCCGGCCGACGGCCCCTGCGCGCCCTCCTCCGGCCCGGTGTCGAGGAACTCCCGGACGGCGAATGCGACCACCACGATCACGGTGATCCACACCACCACCGCGGCTGTCGGGTAGCTCCAGGTGAACAGCACGACCGCCGCCACCGCGAGGATCAGGGCGCCGAACCACCGCTTGTAGCGGTGGACGAACCGGCCGGCCGCGCCGAGCCGGAGCCCGAACGAGTAGGCGACGTCCCGCAGGGCGGAGATCGCCCGGCGGCACGCCGTACGGACCGCGACCGCCACCCGCGACGGGCCGATCAGGAAGGCCCCGAGGGCGGTGATCACGGCCAGCGCGCCGACCGCGCGGACACTCGCCCGCATGAACCGGATCATGGTGTCGTACACGGCCCCGGCCGCGGCCTGGTTCGCGCCCGGCGGCAGGTGGTCGAGGTAGAACGCCCGGAACACCGTGAGGACGATCCCGACGAGCAGCATGGCGACGGCCACGCCCACGGCGGCGCCGACGAGCGCCCGGCGCCGGTTGACGGCCAGGAAGACGCCCGCCGCGGCGACCAGCACCGTGATGATCGGCAGCCAGGTGCCGAGGATCTCCAGCAGGCGGAAGTACGACTTGACCTTGCCGATGTCCTTCGAGGCGAACACGACGAACTGGGTGTGCACCTCGGGGATCTTGGCCGCGACCCCGAACCCGGAACTCACCAGCTGGTCCTTCACCCGCGCCACCAGGGGGCCGATGTCGATGGCGACCTGGTTGTTCTCCAGCGAGACGACGCCCCCGCCCTCGCCGGTCAGCGCCTTGTCGAGGGCGCTGTGCCCGGCGCGGTTCGCGTCGATCCAGATCGTCTCGAAGGCGCTGCTGGAGACGACCTTGTGGACGGTGGAGTTCACCAGCTCGGTCAGGCCGCTGGTGATCGGCCCGCTCAGACCGTTGATCAGGGTGGAGGCCTCCGCCGGCACCCCCTGCTGGGCCGCGGCGTCGGACAACTGCTTGACCAGCGCCTTGACGTCGATCTGCTCCAGCACCGCGGAGGTGACGCGTGCGCTGACCGCGTTCTGCACGTCCGGGTCCGAGGCGAGCGGGGCGACCGTGGCGACGTACCGGTCGGTGTCGCCGACGAAGCTGCTCGTCCACACGGCGATGACCGACAGCAGCGCGAGGAGGGAGGCCACGACGATCAGGACGGTCGAGCCGGTGGTCCGCCAGAAGTGGTGGCGCCGGTGGTGCGGGGCCGATTTCTCCAGCAGGGCGATCCGCCGCTTCAGTTCCTCGACGTCCTCCGGCCCGTTGGCCCGGGCCGCCGTCGGAGGCCCTGTCGGAACCGTTGTCGTGGCCGGCGTCGGAGGCACCGCTGCAGGAGGAGTAGGAGGGGTCGGGCCGGGAGCCGGGGTGGGGACCGGGACCGGGACCGGGGCCGGGGCCGGGGCCGGGGTCGATCCGCCGGGCGGGGTCTTCGCGGGACCGCTCGGCGGCGACCCGGAAGGCGGGGCGCCGTCGGGCGCCGGCCTCCCCGCGGGGGGTGTGCCGTCCGGCTCGGCCGGTTCCGCCCCTGACTCGTTCGAGGCCATCGCGCTCTCCCTGGGTCGATGGCCGTCCGCCGCCACGACGGGCGGCGGACGGCTGATTCGCCCTCCCAGGAGATACTCCGGCGCGTCCGCCCACCACCGGGGTGGTGTGTCCGGGTGGTGCTGCCGCCGCAGGCGGACCCGGCCGCCGGTGCCGTCCGTGTCGGCGATGCCGGAACCGGCGCCGTCCGTGATGATGGTCCTGCGAGCACCCCGGCCGTCCCGGCCACGGCCCTCCCACGGTGGGCCGGTGCAGCGTCACCGACGGGCCCCGGCGGGTGCCCTGGAGGCCGCGGCCACCGCCGTGCGGCAGTCTGGAGGACCCCGATGGCAGAGAAAACCGGTGCGGCGATCCGTGCGGTGCCCGGCGAGACCCCGGAACAGCGGACCGCGCGCGGCAGGGCGGCCCGCCGCGCCGTACCCCGTTCGGCTCACGCCGAGTACCGGCCCCCGGCCGACCGGCCGGACCCGCTGGACATCCTCGAAGCCCAGTCCGCCACCCGGGTGCCCGAGCTGGTGCCGATCCGCTACGGGCGGATGACGGAGTCACCGTTCCGCTTCTACCGCGGCGCGGCGGCGATCATGGCCTCCGACCTCGCAGGCACCCCCGACTCCGGCATCCGCGCCCAACTCTGCGGCGACGCCCACCTGTTGAACTTCCGCCTGCTCGCGTCACCCGAACGGAACCTGCTGTTCGACATCAACGACTTCGACGAGACGCTGCCCGGCCCCTGGGAGTGGGACGTCAAGCGGCTCGCGACCAGCCTCGTCATCGCCGGCCGCGCCAACGACTTCGACGACGACGAACGCGCCGACATCGTGCAGGCCGCCGTACGGGCGTACCGCGAGGCCATGACCCGCTTCGCCGGGATGCGCAACCTCGACGTCTGGTACGCCCGGATCGACGCGGAACGGCTGCAGGACCTGGCCGCCGAACGCATCGCCAAGCGGGGCCGGAAGACGCTGGCGAAGGCGATGACCAAGGCCCGGACCCGCGACAGCCTGCAGGCCTTCGAGAAGCTCACCGAGACGGTCGGCGGGCAGCTGCGGATCGCGGCGGACCCGCCGCTGCTCACGCCGATCGGCGACCTCCTCCCCGACGTCGAACGCAGCGCGCTGGAGGGCGAGCTGAAGAAGCTCGTCACGCGCTACGGCCGCACGCTGGCGTCCGACCGGCGCACCCTCCTGGGGGACTACCGCCTGATCGACGTGGCCCGCAAGGTCGTCGGCGTCGGCAGCGTCGGCACCCGCTGCTGGATCTTCCTCATGCTGGGCCGCGACGGCGGCGATCCGCTCCTGCTGCAGGCCAAGGAGGCGAGCCCCTCGGTGCTCGCCCCCCACGTCGGCGCCAGCGTGTACAAGAACCAGGGCGAGCGCGTCGTCTCCGGCCAGCGGCTGATGCAGGCCGCCAGCGACATCTTCCTCGGCTGGGAGCACGTCGACGGGATCGACGGCCGGCGCCGAGACTTCTACGTCCGGCAGCTGCGCGACTGGAAGGGCATCGCCCAGCCCGAACTGATGGTGCCGCAGGGCATGCGGGCGTTCGGCGAGGCCTGCGGCGCCACGCTCGCCCGGGCGCACGCGCGCTCCGGCGACCGGATCGCCATCGCCGCGTACCTCGGCCGCGGCGACGCCTTCGACCGGGCGCTCGCCTTCTTCGCGGAGAGCTACGCCGACCAGAACGAGCGCGACCACCAGGCGCTGGTCGACGCCGTCCGCGAGGGCCGCCTGCCCGCCGTGGCCGATCCGGCCGCCGCCTCCTGAGCGGCCTGCCGGGCCGCCCTGACGCCGGGCGCCCGACTGCGGGGCCGTCCTGCTGCCGGGAGCGACCGGCGATGCGAGACGCCGCGCGTGACACCACGGGCCGAGGGCCCACCGGCGCCCGTACGGCGCCCCGGATCGAGTGCTGAGGAGGCGGTGCGCATGCCGGACGGACCCGGCGGGCAGCCCGGGACGGCTGCCAAGGACCCGTACGCGCTCGTCCGTACCCGCGGCTACATCGTCGTGCTCGTGGTTGCGGCGGTGCTCGGCGTGCCGGTGTCGGCGTTGGCGTTCGGGTTCCTCGCCCTCGTCTCCGAGCTCCAGTCACTCGTCTACACGGACCTGCCGAAAGCCCTCGGCTTCGACGGGACCCCGTCGTGGTGGGCGGTTCCGCTGCTGGCCCTCGCAGGTCTGCTGGTCGCCCTGACCATCCGCCACCTGCCCGGCACCGCCGGGCACAAGCCCGCGGAAGGGCTGGTGGCCTCCGGACAGACCCGCGCGGTCGACATCCCCGGCATCGCCCTCGCGGCACTGACCACCCTCGGCCTCGGCGCCGTGCTCGGCCCCGAGGCGCCGCTCATCGCGCTCGGCAGCGGACTGGCCATCGGCGCCGTACGCCTGGCCAAGCGCGACTTCCCGACGGAGGGCGCCGAGGTGGTGGGCGTCGCCGGGAGCTTCGCCGCCATCAGCACCCTGCTCGGCTCGCCGCTGATCGGCGCCTTCCTCCTCATGGAGGCGTCCGGGCTCGGCGGGGCGATGCTCGGGATGGTCCTGGTGCCAGGCCTGCTCGCAGCCGGTATCGGTGCACTCATCTTCACCGGCCTCGGCTCGTGGACAGGCCTGGGCACGTACTCGCTGGGCCTCGGCGACGTGCCCCACGCTGGCCGGCCCGACCTTGCGGGGTTCGGCTGGGCCCTCGTGATCGGCATCGCCGCGGCCGTCGTCGGCACGGCCGTCCACCGGTTCGCCCTCGTCCTGCAGGCCCGGGTCGAGCGGCGGCGCGTGGTGGGCACCGTGCTGGCCGGCGCAGTCGTCGGCGTGATCGCCCTCGTGTACGCGGAGGGAACCGGCAAGGACATCTCCGAAGTGCTGTACTCCGGGCAGGACCAGCTCGCACCCCTGGTCGCGGCCAGCGCCGGCTACTCGGTGGCCACCCTCGTCGTGCTCGCCGCCTGCAAGGCCCTCGCGTACGCCGTCACGATGAGCGGATTCCGGGGCGGCCCGATCTTCCCGGCGCTGTTCGTCGGTGCGGCCGGCGGCCTCGCCCTCTCCCACCTGCCCGGACTGGGCACCACGGCCGGGCTGGCGATGGGCATCGGCTCGATGTGCGTGGCCATGCTGAAGCTCCCGCTGACCTCGGTGCTGCTCGCCACCCTCCTCATGGGGTCGGACGGGCTCACCGTCGTGCCGCTCGTCATCGTCGCCGTGGTGGTGTCGTACGTGCTCGTGCTGCGCCTCACCCCGAAGCCAGCCGTGCCCCGCACCGAACAACCGGCGTAAGGCCGCAGCACGAATCGGATGCCGACCGGCTCGGATGCCGACCGGCTCTGGCACCGAGGGAATCGGACGCCGGACAGCTCGGATCCCGATTGGCTCGGACGTCGAGAGAACTGGACGCCGGACAGCTCGGGTGCCGACCGGCTCGGGCACCGAGCGGATCGGACATCGAGAGGCTCGGATGCCGAGCCGCTCGGTGCCGGGGGCGTGCGGGATCAGAGGGGCTGGAGCCGGGTGCGCAGGAGACAGAATTCGTTGCCTTCCGGGTCGGCCAGGACGTACCAGCTCTCGGTGCCGCTCTGGCCGACGTCGGCGTGCCTGGCGCCGAGGGCGAGCAGCCGCTCCAACTCGGCGTCCTGGTCGCGGTCGGTGGCGTTGACGTCGATGTGCAGCCGGAGCTTCCCGGCCCGCGGGTCGCTGCTGGGGCTGAGGATCAGGGTGGGCTGCGGGCCGCCGAAGCCGGTGCCGGGCGGCCCGATCTCGATGCTTCCGTCGTCCTCCCGGCCGAGTTCGACGTAGCCGAGGACCTGGCTCCAGAAGGCGGCGAGCCGGTCGGGGTCGGCGGCGTCGATGACCAGCTCACTGATGCGGCATGCCATGCCCGTCAGTGTACGTCGACCTCGGGAAAAGCCATCGGGGTGCCACGGCACGGTACTTGACGACGATCGCCTCTGCCGTCCCGCGGCCGCGGCCGGCCCGCCCCCTACCGCCCGCCCCTCCCGGCCGGAGCACCTGGCTCGCCACCGGGTCGACATGTCGACGGAGCCGACCGTCCGGCGCCCGGAGCAGGGTTGTCCCCGCGGGCCGGGCTAGCCTGGCCGGATGGCGATCCACGGCTTCGCGACCACCGAGTTCCAGCTGGTGCTGCTGCGGCGGATGGCCGACTTCCGGCCCGAGCTGGTCGAGCAGGCGGTCGACCGGCTCGGATCCTCCCGCGCCGCGATGCGGGAGGCGAACAAGCGGTGGCAGGCGATGCTCCGCTCGCCCCGCTTCCCGCACGGCGCGCGCCGCTTCGCCGCGGTGCTCGGCCCGCCGCCCACCATCCTGCCGCGCCGCATCGGCGACCTCTCCTGCACCGTGCAGCAGTGGCCGCTGCCGCTCTGGCCGGACCTGCGCTTCGAGATCCTGCTCGGCCCGCACGGCGGCAGCCCGCCCGGCGACGGCCCGGCCGGCGGCCCCGTCTGGAACGAGTGGCTGGTGCGCGCCGAGGATGCGCCGCGCCCCGCCGCCGCCACGGTCGCCGACCTCGCCCCGTGGAGCTGCGTCGTCGGCGACGTCGCCGTGGCGTTCCCGCCCGCCGTGCTCCGGGAGGGCAGTGCGCCGACCCGACGGCAGCTCGACTTCACCGCGCCCGACGCGGCCGGCGCACTGCGGCCCTGGACGGCCGACTTCACCTGGGGTCTGCTCCAGGAGATCCGCCCCGGCGGGTCTTCCGACTGACCCGCCGGCCGCACCCGCAGGAGCGCTGGCCGCACCCCCACTCCGCCCGCTTGGCATGTACCGGCGGGCGGAGCGGTGCGTCCGCTGACGGTGCGTCGGCGACCTGTGCGTGACGTCCCGCAACGGCACTGTGAAATCCGCATGGTGAACGCCCTGCCCGCATTGCGGGCTCTCTCCGGCGCCGCCTACCTTCGCTCCCGGGGCTACGGGAGATCGTTCCCGAAGCACCCAGCGCAGGCCGGGCGGTGCCCGGCCACCGTATGCACCGTGCACCGCCGTCCGGCGGTCGCACGGCCGTGTGCGGACGCGCCGGACCGACCCGGGGGCGTGTACGCGCGCCGCCCGGCGGCCCCGACGCCGTCCGCACCCGGCCGACCCGCGCCGCCGCCGACCCGTCCACGAAGGGACCGCCTCATGAGCCGGAACGACCGGAACCGCGTCGGACGCCGGGGATTCCTCGCCGGAGCCGCGGCCGTCGCCGCCGCGGGCGCCGCACCCGCCCTCGGTGCCCTGGCCGCCGCCACGCCTGCCGCCGCCGCACCCGCCGCAGGCCGCCCCAACATCCTGGTCATCCTCACCGACGACCAGCCCAAGCAGACCGAGTGGGCCACCCCGAAGACCGTCGGCTGGCTCGCCGACCACGGCGTACGCTTCTCCGGCGGTCACGTCGCGACCCCCCTCTGCGCCCCGTCCCGCTCCTCGATCTTCTCCGGCCGCCAGGCCCACAACCACGGCGTGCTCGACAACTCCTCGCCCTACAACCTCGACCAGAACACCACCGTGCAGCGCTACCTCAAGCAGGCCGGCTACCGCACCGGCCTCTTCGGCAAGTACCTCAACGCCTGGCACGCCGCCGACAACCCGCCGCACTTCGAGGAGTGGCTGCTGGAGAGCCCCGTCGTCTACAACGACGGCACCTGGAACGACAACGGCACGCTGCGCACCATCCCCGGCTACAGCACCACGGTCATCAAGAACCGCACCCTCGCCTTCCTCGACAAGGCCGCCACCGACACCCGCCCGTGGTTCGCCTTCGTCGCCCCCAAGGCCTCGCACGAGCCCAACACGCCCGAGGCGAAGTACGCCGACACGGCCGTGCCCGCCTGGAACGGCCGCCCCGGCGTCACCGAGCCCGACCGCAGCGACAAGCCCGACTTCATCCAGAACGCCACCGGCACCCTCGCCGACGCCCAGGCGCTGCGCCGCCGCCAGCTCCGCACCCTGCTCTCCGTCGACGACGCGGTGCAGGCGATCCACGACAAGCTCGCCGCCCTCGGCCAGCTGGACAACACCCTGGTGTTCTACCTCGGCGACAACGGCTACACCTGGGCCGACCACGGCTGGCTGAAGAAGTCGGTGCCCTACCGGCCGTCCATCGAGGTGCCGTTCTACGTCTCCTGGCCCGCCGGAGGCCTCGGCGCCGGCACCGTCGACGACCGGATCGTGGCCAACATCGACATCGCCCCGACCATCCTCGACGCGGCCGGCATCACGCCGGACACCCCGCACGACGGCCACTCCCTGCTCACCGGGTACCGGCGCGACCACCTGCTGATCGAGTGGTGGAAGCACGGCACGGCCGCGGGCGGCCCGCACACGTGGTCCTCGTACGTGAGCGACACCAAGCAGTACACCGAGTACTACAAGATCCACACCGACGCCGCCGGGAAGCCCGTCGGCACCGGCGAGGTGCTCTTCCGGGAGTACTACGACCTCGTCGGCGACCCGCACCAGCTGACCAACCTGCTGTACCAGGCCACGCCGCAGACCGAGCAGCAGCTCGGCATCCCCGCGCTGGCGGCCGCACTGGCCGCCGACCGGTCGGCCTGACCCGCCCGGGCCCTGCTGCCCGGACCGAAACGCCCCGGCCCCACCCGGGGTTCGCCGCAGGCCGTCCGGAGCACCCCACGCTCCGGGCGGCCCGGCCGCGCTCCCTCCCGCGGCCGCTAGGCTCGACCACGCCCGCCCGACGACCCCCTGGAAGCCCCGATGCGCGCCTGCTGCACCCCCGGAAACCCGCCGTCCGACGAGGACCCGGCGGGCCCCGTCCTGCTCGCGCTCGCCGCACCCGCGGCCCGGACCCCCGCGGACGCACATCCCGTGGACGCACATCCCGTGGACGCGCATCCCGTGGACGCGAACCCTGCCCCGTCCGACCGGCCCTCGCCGGCGGCGCTGCGGGCCGCCCGCGGTCTGGTCGACCTGCCCGGCGGGCGCTTCCTGATGGGCACCGACGACCCGGTCGGCTTCCCCGCGGACGGTGAGGGGCCGGTCCGTCCGGTGGAGATCGGGGCCTTCCGGATCGCCCCGGCGGCGGTCACCAACGCCGAGTTCGCGTCGTTCGTCAAGGACACCGGGTACGCCACCGATGCCGAGCGGTTCGGATTCTCGTTCGTCTTCGCCGGGTTCCTGCCCGACGTGCTGCGGGCCGCGTCCCGTACGGTCGCCGGCACCCCCTGGTGGCATGCGGTGGAGGGTGCCGACTGGCGGCACCCCGAAGGCCCCGGCTCCGGGTTCGCCGCCCGGCAGAACCACCCGGTGGTGCACGTCTCCTGGAACGACGCCCGGGCCTACTGCGCGTGGTCCGGCACCCGGCTCCCGACGGAGGCCGAGTGGGAGTACGCCGCCCGCGGCGGCCTGGAGCAGCGCCGCTACCCGTGGGGCGACGAACTCGCGCCGGGCGGACGGGAGATGCTCAACATCTGGCAGGGCGTCTTCCCGACGTCGAACACCGGGCGGCACCGCGGCACGGCACCCGTCCGCTCCTACCGGCCCAACGGCTTCGGCCTCTACAACACGGTCGGCAACGTGTGGGAGTGGTGCGCCGACCGCTTCAGCGCCGACTTCCACCGCACGGGCCCGCGCGTGGACCCGGTCGGGCCGCCGACCGGCACCGCCCACGTGATGCGCGGCGGCTCGCACATGTGCCACGACTCGTACTGCAACCGCTACCGGGTGGCGGCCCGCAGCTCCAACACGCCGGACAGCTCCACCGGGAACACCGGCTTCCGCGTCGCCGCGGCCCCGCCCGTGCAGGTGTGAACGGACGGGGAGTGTCCGGGGGTGAGGGCTGTCGGCCCGGTCGCCGAGTGAGCGCTCTCCCGGATTCCCGCCCTCCCCGTGGCCGTGTGTGCTCCTGACCGCGAGTCGGCTTCGGGCCGGTCGGCGGCGTCGCGAGGTGACGTAGCGGCAGGTCCAGGCCGTTTTTGGTGCCGTGCGGGGTCGTCGGTGATGCCGTGGTGGGCGATGCCGGTGCGGTGCGATGTCTTGACAGGTCCCCGGAGGTCCCAGGAGACTTCGGGAGAGCGCTCTCTGAGATGCCCCGCCCACTGCCCGCCCACCCCACCGCGGCGCACTGGCGGCCTCTCGCCGCGCGCCGGCACCACCCCCACCCGCACGTACGGGCACCCGCACGTACGAGCACGCCGTTCCTTCAGTCGAACCCCCACCGTTCAGCCGACCCCCCCACCGCTCCGCCGAACCCCCACCAGCAGCGCCGGGGCCCCACCACGGGCACCGGCCCCGCACCCACCCCCCGCGCGGCGACCCCAACGGTCCGCCGCCCCTCCGGGGCCGCCTCCCCACCCGGGGCGGCCCCGGACCGGTGCCCGGCGGCGGTCAACCCCCCACCCGGCCGCGTGCCGTGCAGGCCCGCGGCCTCTCTTGTCGTCAGGAGTCCCCGTGCGCCGTCCGAAACCGCGATCCGCCCTGGCCGGGTCCGTCGCCGCGCTGCTGGTGGCCGGGGCGCTCGCCGCCCTGGGCGCCCCCGCGCAGGCCGCCGACCAGCCCTGGACCAACGCGGCCCAGACCCCCGAGCAGCGCGCCGACGAACTGCTCGCCGCGATGACCCAGGCCGAGAAGCTCACCATGCTGCACGGCGGCCCGTCCTGCGGCTACGCGGGCTGCGTCCCCGCCAACACCAGGCTGGGCATTCCCGCGCTGCACTTCCAGGACGGCCCGGTCGGTGCGGGCGACGGCCTGACCGGCGTGACCCAGATGGCCGCGCCCGTGGCCGGGGCGGCGAGCTGGGATCCGGAGCTGATGCGGCAGTACGGGCAGGTGCTCGGCGCCGAGCAGTGGGGCAAGGGCACCAACGTCGTGCTCGCCCCGACCGTCAACATCGTCCGCGACCCGCGCTGGGGCCGGGCCTTCGAGTCGTTCGGTGAAGATCCCTACCTCGCCGGCCAGTTGGCGGCGGCGGACATCACGGGCATCCAGAGCCAGGGCCCGATGGCCCAGGTGAAGCACTTCGCGGTCTACAACCAGGAGACCAACCGCAACTCGATCGCCGACAACGCGGTCGTCTCCGACCGGGCCCAGCACGAGGTCTACCTCCCGGCGTTCGAGACCGCCGTGCGGCAGGGCGGCGCGGACTCCGCGATGTGCTCGTACTCCGCCGTCAACGGTGCCTTCGCCTGCGAGAACGGGCCGCTCCAGAACGGCATCCTCAAGGGCGAGTTCGGCTTCAAGGGCTTCATCACCGCGGACTGGGGCGCCACCCACTCCACCGTGGCCTCCGCCAACAACGGCCTCGACGTGGAGATGCCGGGCAGCGACTACTACGGCACCGCGCTGACGAACGCCGTCGCCGCCGGGCAGGTCACGCAGGCGACGGTCGACGACCACACCCGGCGGGTGCTCGTGTCGATGTTCCGCCGCGGCCTCTTCGACCGTACCCAGACCGGCAACCGGGACGCCGTCGTCACCTCCGCCGCCAACGCGGCCGTCTCCCGGAAGGTCGCGCAGGACGGCAGCGTCCTGCTGAAGAACAGTGCGTCCGTGCTGCCGGTGGCTCCGTCGGTCCGCTCGATCGCGGTGATCGGTGACAGCGCGGGTGCCGGGGCCATGACCCAGGGCGGCGGCAGCGCGGCGGTCAACGCCCCGTACGTCGTGACGCCCTACCAGGGCATCAAGGACCGGGCGGGGTCGTCCGCCACCGTCACGTTCGCGCAGGGGGTGCCGTCGGCCGACGGCTCGCTGCCGCCCGTGCCGACATCCGTCCTGAAGCCGTCCTCGGGCACCGGCACCGGCCTGTACGGCGAGTACCACAACAGCACCGACCTCTCCGGCGCCGTGGTGGCGAGCCGGGTCGACTCCGCCGTCGACACCGTCTGGGGCGGCCGTTCGCCCGCGCCCGGCGTCAACACGACCAACTGGTCGGTGAAGTGGACGGGCACGCTGACCCCGCCCACCAGTGGCAGCTACCAGTTCTCGCTGAACAGCGACGACGGTTCCCGGCTGATCGTCAACGGCCAGCAGGTCATCAACAACTGGTACAACCAGGGCCCGACGACCCGCACCGGCAGCGTCACGCTGACCGCCGGGCAGCCGGTGAGCATCGAGGTCGACTACTACCAGGCGGGCGGCGGCAGCAGCGCCGCCCTCGGCTGGCAGGTGCCGGGCCAGACGCCGCACGACCAGGCCGTGGCCACCGCCCGCACCTCCGACGTCGCCGTGGTCTTCGTGAGCGACTTCCAGTCCGAGGGCTCCGACCTGCGCGACATCGACCTCTCCGCCGCGCAGAACCAGCTCGTCGCCGACGTCGCCGCGGTCAACCCGCGGACGGTGGTGGTCGTCAACAGCGGCTCCGCGGTCACCATGCCGTGGGCCGACGCGGTGCAGGGCATCGTGGAGAACTGGTACCCGGGCCAGGAGGACGGCACGGCGATCGCCTCCCTGCTCTACGGCGACACCAACTTCTCCGGCAAGCTGCCGGTGACCTTCCCGAAGTCGCTCGCCGACGTGCCCGCCGCGACGGCCGCCCAGTGGCCGGGCCAGAACGGCAGCGTGCAGTACACGGAGGGCATCGACGTCGGCTACCGCTGGTACGACGCGAAGAACAAGGCGCCGCTCTTCCCGTTCGGCTACGGCCTCTCCTACACCACCTTCGGCTACTCCGGCCTGACCGTCTCCGCGCCGGACGCCTCCGGCAGCGTCGCGGTGGGCTTCGACGTCACCAACACCGGCACCCGTGCGGGCTCCGAGGTCGCCCAGGTGTACGTGGGCCAGCCGGCCGCGAGCGGTGAGCCGCCGAAGAACCTGCGCGGCTTCCAGAAGATCGCCCTGGACCCGGGGCAGACCAGGCACGTGAGCCTCACCCTGGACGCCCGCAGCTTCCAGTACTGGTCCGGCTCGTGGACGACCGCGGCCGGCACGCACACGGTCTCCGTCGGCTCCTCCTCGCGGGACATCCGGCTGACCGGCCAGACCACCGTGACCACCGGCGGCGGCACCGGCGGCGGGCTCACCCTGCTGCCGCGGACGGGGTGGTCGGCGTCGGCGTCCTCGACCGGGGGCGGTGACGTGGCGGCGAACATGCTGGACGGTGTCGCGGGGACGCGCTGGTCGTCGGGTGCGCCGATGGTGTCGGGGCAGAGCATCACGGTGGACACGGGCGCGGTGCGGTCGTTGGCGCGGATCTCGATGGATTCGGGTGGCAGTGCGAACGACTACGCGCGGGGTTATCAGGTGTTCCTGTCGTCGGACGGGGTGTCGTGGGGGTCGGCGGTGGCGTCCGGCAGTGGTTCGGGGGCGCTGGTGACGGTCGACTTCCCGGCGCAGAGCGCCCGGTACGTGAAGGTGGTGCAGACCGGCACGGCGACCTCGTGGTGGTCGGTCACCGAGTTCAACGCGTACACCACCGGCGGCGGCACCGGCGGTTCGCCGACCGTCCTGCCGCGGACGGGGTGGTCGGCGTCGGCGTCCTCGACCGGGGGCGGTGACGTGGCGGCGAACATGCTGGACGGTGTCGCGGGGACGCGCTGGTCGTCGGGTGCGCCGATGGTGTCGGGTCAGAGCATCACGGTGGACACGGGCGCGGTGCGGTCGTTGGCGCGGATCTCGATGGAC
>NZ_BPRL01000094.1:0-29593 GCF_045862635.1 Kitasatospora sp. NE20-6 | reverse complement strand
ATCCCCGCTCCGAAAAGCGAATCCGACCGCAACCCATATAAACGCGCACGCCGAATTCGCACAGGGACGCGACAAGACACGGCCCTGCCCGGGAATCGGGAAGTGATGGTTCAGAGGATTGGCCGCCCCGGGACCGTCCGCGCAGATGCGTGTCCGGTGCTCCCTGCCGAGCGACCAGGTAACACTACGCCTCTTCGGGCGGCACAGGCAAACCGGAGACCTGGACGATCCAGTGGCACCCGGCCCGGCAGGCCTTCACGTACTCGCCGTTGGGGTGGTCGTTCGTGACGATCCGCAGGTGGGCGGCCTCTCCGTCCTGGCCGTTCCGCGTGTGGCGCTCGACGAGCCGGCTCCGGCGGACGTCGTCCTCCGCGTCGATGTACCAGAGCTCGCGGAGCAGTCCGCGGACGGCGGACCACGGTGCGTCCGCGGACGCGAGGTAGTTGCCCTCGGTCACGACCAGTCGCGTGTGCGGAGCAATGACGTGCCGCGCCGCGACGGGCTCGTCGAGTGCCCGGTCGAAATCCGGCGCGTAGATGTCGTGGAACCGCTCGTCACGACCCGCCCGAGGAGCGCGAGATATCCGGCGGTGTCGAAGGTCGCCGGGGCGCCCTTCCGTGCACGCAGCCCGAGCCTGTCCAGCTGGGTGTTGGAGAGGTGGAAACCGTCGAGCGGGAGGTAGGCGGCGGCGCCCGGCCCTTCGCTCGCCACGATCCCGTCCACCAGGTGGCGGGCGACCGCCGACTTCCCCGCGGCCGGCGGCCCGGCCAGCCCGAGGACGGTGCGGCCGGTGGCGCTGCCCGGCCCGCGGAGCAGTCCCAGCGCCCGGGTGAGCAGTTCCTGCGCGGACACGGTCGGGGCGCCGGCCTCGTGAGGACCGGTCGGTCCGGGTACGGTGCCGCCCGGCCCTTCGCAGCCGTCGGGGATCCGGTCGTGCGGTGCGTCAACGTGCATGGCCGCACCCTACTCACGCATCGGGCGTGGCGAGGACCGGTTCGTCGATGGTCAGGGTGCCCGCGTCCGCGTCGAGCAGGGCCCGGACGCCCAGTGGCACCGTGAGGCTGCTGGGCCCGTGTCCGAAGCCCAGCTCCCAGAGGACGGGCACGCCGAGCGGGCCGAGCCGGTCGAGCATGACCTCGCGGACGCGTTCGAGCGGTCCGCAGCCGTCCCAGGAACCGAGGGCGATGCCGGCGACACCGTCGAGGGCGCCCGAGCGCAGCAGCTGGGTGAGCGTGCGGTCGAGCTGGTACGGCTGCTCGTTGACGTCCTCCAGGAGCAGGATCGTCCCCGCGTACGAGGAGCGGCCGGTGGAGGTGGCGAGGTCGGTGGCGAGCAGTGCGGCGCAGCCGCCCGCGGTGGTGCCCGTCGCACGGCCGGGGACGAGGGCGGTTGCGGTGCGCGAGGTGAGGGTCCGCGTGCTGTCGGGGTCGAACAGGGTCCGACGGAGGTGTTCGGCGGTGGAGGGGTCGTCCAGGAAGGCCGCCGCACTGCCCATCGGCCCGTAGAGGGTGGGCAGCCCCAGCCGGGCCGCGACGGCCTCGTGGAGGACGGTGACGTCGCTGAAGCCGACCAGGGTCTTCGGGGGTGCCCCGCGCAGGGCGTCCCAGTCGACGAGGTCGACCATGCGCTGGGCGCCGTAGCCGCCGCGGGCGCAGATGACGGCCGAGACCGTGGGATCGAGCCAGGCCCGTTCGAAGTCGGTGGCGCGGTCGCGGTCGGTGCCGGCGAGGTAACCGTGCACGGGGTGGCGGTCGAGGACGTGCGCGCCGAGGACGACCTCCAGACCCCACGAGCGGAGCAGGGCCTCGCCCGCGGCGAGGCGGTCCGCGGCGACGGGACCGCTCGGGGCGACGAGCGCGACCCGGTCCCCGGCGGTGAGGCGGCGGGGGCGGACGGGGTCCGAGGGCGGGACGACGCGGTGCGCAGTCCGGTGTGCCGTGCGGTCGGGCAGCTGATTCATCGACAGGTCCTCCCCCGGGTGACTGGTTCGCCCGCTCACGGTATCCCCGCCGCCGGGGCGGACGATCCCTCGCCGGTGGGGCCGTTGCTGCGGTCCGCGTCCGGGCGCCGGGCGGTCCCGGCACGCCACAGGAGCGATTTCCGGCCGCCGACTCCGGGCAGGGGTGTGGCGAACAGGGCCGCCGGTCCCCACCGCACCCCTCACATCGTGGACCGAATCGGCTCCCAAGAGTCTTGTGCGGCAGGATCGTTCATGCCGCAGACGGAAGGGTCCGCACCCATGACCTCGCTCGACAGGCCGCCGGACGGTCGGACGGTCTCCGCCCGGACCGGCACCGACCAGGCTGCCCCCATCCGGACGGTCCCCACCCGCAGCGCGGCTGCCCAGGCCGCCGGCGAACGGACCGACGGTGACCGGACCACGGCCAACCTGCTGGCAGGGCTGGCCGTTCGGCTGCGCAGCGCGTACGAGGACGGGGCCGAGCCGGCCGGGCTGGCGGCAGCCTGCCTCCGCTCGGAGGCGGAGGTACGCCAACTGCTGGTGGCCGCAGGTGCCGACCTGTCGGCGGAGGAACGGAACGGCGGCGGTCCGCCGCTCTCCGGCGCAGCGGCGGGGCCCGGCCCGGACGCCCTCACCACGGCAGCACCAGGCACGGCAGCATCAGGCACGGCCGCGACCACGACCACGGCCACCGGTACGGACACCCCGGCGGGCTCCGGCGGGTCGGGCCCGGAGGACGGCGCCGGTGCACGGCACGTACGAAGGGTGCGCCGGCCGACGCCGTCGCGGAGGCTGCGGCGCTTCCATCCCCGGCAGGCCGACCGGCCGGACGGACGCCGGGCTCCCGGTCCCGCGGCGGGACAGTCCGCGGCCGGGGCCGACGACGGTCCGCCCCTGGGCATACTGATCGGCGGCTCGGCACAGCCGGCCGTGGCGGCGCCCGGGCCGGCGGTGCGGGTCGCGGCGCGACTGGTGCGGCGGCGGTCCGGGACGTGCCTGGTCGTGCTGCCGTCCTGGCGGGAGGCCATCGCCGTCGCGGTGCCGACGGAACAGCTCCTCACCTCGACCGGGCTGCACGCCGACGAACTGGCCGGCGCGCACCTCAGCGTGGTGATCAACCCCGACGCCCTGCACGACCGCGACCTACGGCTGCACGACTGGCGCGTCGAGCCGCCGCAGGACTGACGGACGCGCACGGCCGGCCGCGGCAGACGCGCTCGAACCGGCCGCGGTCAGGACCGCACCGGGTCAGGCCGCGGTCAGGGCCGCACCGGGCCGGGCCGCGGTCAGGTCGACGGGCCGGCCGGTCGGCTGTTGGGGCTGCCGTTGGGCACGTACCCCAGGTGGACGGGTGCGGCCTCGGGGGCGACCAGCAGGGCCGGGAGCTGCGGGGGCCACAGGGCGTCGGCATCCGGGTCGGCGAGGTCGGCCGGGGTCCACCAGCGCCAGCCGAGGATGCGGTCGACCGCGTGGGCGGCGCTCACGTCGCCGACCGGATCGCGTCGGGGGCCGGTCGTCACGAAGATGTGCTCGTGCTGGCGCACGGGGATGCCGTGCCAGGTGAAGTCGTGTTCCCACGTGCAGAGCAGGCGGCCGGTGGCGAGGTCGGTCCACCCGGTCTCCTCGGCCAGCTCGCGGCGGGCGCCGTCGACGGGCAGTTCGCCGGCCTCCAGCCCGCCGCCGGGCATCGTCCAGTGGACGCCGACCTCGCTGTTGTCCGAGCGGAGGAGGAAGACGGCTCCGTCGGGAGCGATCACCGCGGTCCTGGCCGCGCGGCGGGGGGTGCGGGGCCGGCCGGAACCCCCGTCGTGGGAGGAGCGCCGCCCGAGGAACCGTCGCAGATTCGGCATCGGATCACCGTGGCACAGGGGCCCGTGACTGTCGAACGGTTTGCGGAGCACCGTGCGAGCGCCCGGACACCGGACCTACCCTTGTGCGCCATGACCTCTCCGGCCGTCCTCCTGCCGCTCGACCCGCTCGCCGTCCGGCGGCCCCGCCCGGACCCGCACTTCCTGCCGGAGGCCGAGGCGGTCCGGGAGGCGGGCGGCACCTGGCGGCTCCTCGACCACGACGCGCTGCTCGCGGGCGACGCGGAGGCCGCCGTACGGCTGCTGCCGGAGGGCTGCGGGCCGCTCTGGTACCGCGGCTGGATGGTCGGCGTGGCCTCGTACCACGCGCTGGCCGGGGCGCTGGCGGCCCGCGGCGGCACTCTGCAGACCTCGCCGGCCGACTATGCGCGGGCACACGAACTCCCCGGCTGGTACGAGGTGTTCGCGGGCGCGACCCCGGCCACGCGGTGGCTGCCCGGGGCAGGCCTCCCGGGCCGCGCTGCCCTCGTCGGGGCGGCGCGGCTGCTCGGCTCCGGCCCCGCGGTCGTCAAGGACTACGTGAAGTCGCGCAAGCACGAGTGGCACGAGGCCTGCTTCGTGCCCGAGCTCACCGACGCCGACGCGCTCTGCCGGGTCGTGGCGCGCTTCGTCGAGCTGCAGGGCGACGACCTCGCCGGGGGTGTGGTGCTGCGCCGCTTCGAGGACTTCGTGCAGCGGTCGGACGGTGGAGGTCCGGCGCAGGCGGTGGAGGCCCGGGTGTGGTGGCTGGACGGTGAGCCGGTGCTGGTGGGCCCGCACCCGGACGTGCCGGGGGACGTGCCCGCACCCGATCTTTCGGCGGTGCGCCCGCTGGTCTCTGCGCTGGGCTGCCGGTTCGTCACCACCGATGTCGCGCAGCGGGCCGGCGACGGGGAGTGGCGGGTGGTCGAGGTCGGGGACGGGCAGGTCAGCGGCCTGCCCCGGACGGCGGACCCCACGGCGCTCCTCACCGCTCTGCTGTCCGCACCGGCTCGCTGAGACACGGCCGGCCGGCCACCCCAGCCGACCGGCCCTGCCGGACTTGCGGGGCGGGGGGGGGGGCCCCGGGCCCGCGGGGGGGGCCCCCCCCCCCCCCGCGCCCCCCCCCCCCCCCCGCGGGGCGGGGGGGGGGGGGGGCCCCCCCCGGCCCGGGGGGGGCCCCCCCCCGCCCCGCGAGTCCGCCCGCCCGGGCCCGGGCGGGCGGTGCTCCGGCTCAGCCGACCGGCGTGGACCGGCCGTCGGCCACGAAGGCCTGCCACAGCCGGTGGTAGACGCCGCCGCGCAGGAGCAGGTCGTCGTGGGTGCCGTCCTCGACGATCCGGCCGCGGTCGAGCACGACGATCCGGTCGGCGCGTTCGGCGGTGGTGAGCCGGTGCGCGATGACGAGGGTGGTGCGGCCGCCGGAGAGACGATCGGCGGCCGCGTTGACGGCGGCCTCGCTGGCGAGGTCGAGGGCTGCGGTGGCCTCGTCGAGCAGGAGGATGTCGGGGTCGACGAGTTCGGCGCGGGCGAGGGCGACGAGCTGGCGCTGGCCTGCGGAGAGGTTGCGTCCGCGGGCGGCGACCCGGTGTTCGTAGCCGTCGGTCAGGCCGAGGATCATGTCGTGCGCCCCGACGGCCCGGGCGGCGGCCTCGACCTCGGCGCGGGTGGCGTCGGGCCGGCCGTAGGCGATGGCCTCGTGGACGGTGCCGGCGAAGAGGTACGCCTCCTGCGGGACGACACCGAGCCGGTGGCGGTATCCGGCGAGGTCGTACCGGGTGACGTCGGTGCCGTCGATGCGGACGCGCCCCCCGGTGGCGTCGTAGAACCGGGCGACGAGCTTCACGAGGGTGGACTTGCCGGCGCCGGTCTCGCCGACCAGGGCGACCGTCTGGCCTGCCGGGATGTGCAGGTCGATCCCGGTGAGGACGTCGGGCCTGCGCTCGCCGTCCCCGTTGTAGGCGAAGCTGACGTCCTCGAAGCGGATCTCGCCGCCGAGCCGGTCGACCGGCGTGCCGGGCTCCGCCTCCGGGGTGCTGGTCGGGGTGCGGAGCAGTTCGCGGATGCGGCCGAGGCTGACGCTCGCCTGCTGGTAGCCGTCGAAGACCTGCGAGAGCTGGTTGACGGGTGCGAAGAAGAGGTCGATGTAGAGCAGGTAGGCGACCAGCGCGCCGATCGTGAGGGTGCCTGCTTCGACGCGGGACGCGCCGGCGATCAGCACCAGGGCGGAGGCGACGCTCGACAGGAACTGGACGAACGGGAAGTACAGCGAGATGTAGAACTGGGCCCGGGCGCGGGCGTCGCGGTACTCCAGGCCGCGGGCGACGAACCGGGCGGTGTTGACGTCCTGGCGGCGGAAGGCCTGGACGATCCGCATGCCGGCGACGTTCTCCTGGAGGTCGGCGTTGACGGTGGAGATCAGGTCGCGGGAGATCTGGTACTGGACGGTGGACTTGCGCCGGAACACCAGGGTGGCGACGACGAGCACCGGCAGCACGGCGAAGACCACGACGGCGAGCCCGGCGTCGAGCACGAGCAGGGCGGCGAAGATGCCGAAGAAGGTGAGGAGGCTGACCACCGCGGTGACGACGCCGGTCTGGAGGAACGTGGAGATCGAGTCGACGTCGGTGGTCATCCGGGTCATGATCCGGCCGGTGAGCTCGCGCTCGTAGTAGTCGAGGCCGAGCCGGTTGAGGTGCGCGAAGATCTTCAGCCGCAGGGTGTACAGGACGCGCTCGCCGGTGCGGCCGCTGACCTTGGTCTCGGCGCTCTGCACGAGCCAGTCGACGAGGACGACGGCCAGTGCCGCGAGCGAGGCCACGGCGACTCCGGCCATGGCGGCCTTGCTGACGCCGTCGTCGATGCCGTGCCGGATCAGCACCGGGAGGGTGAGGCCGGCAGCGGTGTCCAGGGCGACGAGCAGCAGGGCGAGGGCGAGCGGGCGCCGGAAGGGCGCCAGCAGGGTGCGGAGGCCGAAGTTCGGGTCGCCGGCCTCGGCCTCGGCGGGCCGGACGTCGGGGGTGTCGGCCGCGGGCGGGAGGGCGGCGACCTTGGCGAGGAGTTCGGCGTCGTCGCCGGCCTTGCGGGGTGCGGCCGCGGGGGGTGTCCGGGTGCCGTCCGCCGGTGCGGGGCCGTCGGCGGATCCGGTGGATCCGGTGGCCGGGCCGGCGGCGAGGTCGGCAGGGTCTGCGGGGGTGCGGTCGGCCGCGTCGGGATCGGTGATCAGTGCCCGGTAGAGGGGACATCGGGCGTCGAGTTCCTCGTGCGTGCCGATGTCGACGAGCCGGCCGCGCTCCAGCACGGCGATCCGGTCGGCGAGCTGCAGGGTGGACCGCCGGTGGGCGATCAGCAGCGTGGTGCGGCCGGCCATCACGGAGCGGAGCGCGCCGAAGATCTCCGCCTCGACCTGGGGGTCGACGGCGGAGGTGGCGTCGTCGAGGAGCAGCACGCGCGGGTCGGTGAGGATGGCGCGGGCGAGGGCGATCCGCTGGCGCTGGCCGCCGGAGAGGGTGAGGCCCTGCTCGCCGACCTTGGTCCCGTAGCCGTCCGGGAGCTCGCGGATGAAGCCGTCGGCCTGGGCGACCCGGGCGGCGGCCTCGATCTGGGCCTCGGTGGCCTCGGGGTGGCCGTAGGCGATGTTGGTGCGGACGCTCTCGGAGAAGAGGAAGCTGTCCTCGGGCACGATGCCGACGGCGGCGCGCACCGAGTCGAGGGTGAGGTCGCGCAGGTCGTGGCCGTACAGCCGGATCGTGCCGGCGGTCGGGTCGTAGAAGCGCGGGACGAGCTGGGCGACGGTCGACTTGCCGGAGCCGGACGCGCCGACCAGGGCGAGGGTCTCGCCGGGTGCGAGGCGCAGGCTCAGGCCGTCGAGGACGGGGACGGGCTCGTCGTGCCCCTCGTAGTGGAAGTCGACCTGGTCGAGGGTGAGGGCGTCGGTGCCGGCGGCGACGGCCGCGGTGTCGGCGGGGGTGAGGGCGTGGGCGCCGGGCCGTTCCTCGACGTGCGGGCGCTGGTCGATCAGCTGGAGGACGCGCTCCACGCCGGCCCGGGCCTGCTGGGCGACGGTGATCACCATGGCGAGCATCCGGACGGGTCCGGTCATCTGGGCAACGTACGTCGAGAACGCCACGAAGGTGCCGAGCGACACCTCGCCGCGGACGGCCAGCCAGCCGCCGAGGGCGAGCACGGCGACCTGGGCGAGGGCGGGGATCGCCTGCATGGCGGGGGTGTAGCGGCTGTTCAGGCGGATCGACCGGAGCCTGGCCGCGAAGAGGGAGCGTGAGACCCGCTCCAGCTTGCCGCGTTCCTGCGCCTCCTGGCCGAAGCCCTTGACGACCCGGACGCCGCCGACCGCCGCGTCGACGACCCCGGCGACGGCCGCGGCCTCCTGCTGGGCGGCCCAGGTCGCCGGGAAGAGCCGCTTGCGGCTGAGGGCGGCGCACCACCAGAGGGCAGGGGCCATCACGAGGGCGATGAGGGTGAGCGGCAGCGAGAGCCAGAGCATGACCACGAGGGACATGCAGAACATGAGGAAGTAGCCGGTCATCATCGGCAGCATGGAGAGCAGGCCGTTGATGAGCTGCAGGTCCGAGGTGGCGCGGCCGACGACCTGGCCGGTGTCGAGTCCGTCCTGGCGGCGGCCGTCCAGCCGGGTGAGGGAGCGGAAGAGGTCGGCGCGCAGGTCGTGCTGGACGTCGAGCGCGAGCTGGCCGCCGTAGTAGCGGCGGATCTGCGCGCAGAGGAAGACGACCGCGGCGGCGAGCAGGAGGACGATCGCCCACGGGGTGAGCGGCCGGCTGTGGGCGGTGATCACGTCGTCGATGATCAGTTTGGTGACCAGGGGGACGACCGTGCTGACGGCCATGCCGACGAGCGAGGCGCCGAAGGCGAGCAGGACGTTGCGGCGGTAGCGCCACGAGTAGCCGGCGAGCCTGCGGAGCCAGCCGGATCCGTCCGCGCCGTCCGCGCCCGGGGTGTCGTGGCCGGGTGCGGTGCCGTCGGGTGTGCGGGCTCCGCGCGCCCCGTCCGCCGGGCGGCGGCGGGACTTCTTGCCCGGCCGGTTGCGCTGAGGATCGGCGTTCCGGGACAGCTCCGCAGTAGAACCATGAGTCTCAGGCATATTTAGGGATACTAACCATTCGGCACGTGTACCGTCCATCGCGTTTCGACGGACGCCCGGCAGGCTCAACGACCGACGGCCGGGGAACCTTCCCGCTGCCCTCCAGGGTCGCCGACGGCCCGCCCCCGCGCACCGGGCGGGCGACCGGGACGCCCTGCGGCCTTCGCCCTAAGCCCACCGGAACCCGCCTGCCGCACGGCGGCGCAGCAGCGCTCACGGCGCACCCGGACGGCGCACTGCCGTCGTCGCGCGCCACCGCATCACCGCGATGCGGACCCCGGCCCTCCCGGTACCGCTCCCTCGGAGCCTCAGCCCTCGGCCGCCGCAGCGGTCGGGGCCTCCGGGCCGTCCTCCGCCGCGCCCCGCCCGTCGGGGCCCGCCTGACCCGCCCGGCCCGTCGGCCCGGTCGGCCCGGTCGGCGCCGCCGTGGCCACGGAAGCCGCCGCCGCGGCGAAGGCGCCCTGGGCGAGGCTGTGCAGCAGCACGGCCATCGCGTCGCGCGGCAGCCCGGAACGGTCGGCCTGCGCCGAGTGCGGCGCAGCGCTGTGCGGGGTGGAGTTGAGCAGCCCGAAGACCGCGTGGACGGCGGCGCGGGCGAGCGGCTCGGCACCGGGGTCGGCCAGCGGCGGGAAGGCCTCGCGGACGACGCCCACCCAGAGCTCGACGTAGCCGCGCTGCAGGCGCCGGACGCGCCGGCGGTCCTCCTCCTTCAGATGGAGCAGTTCGCGGTCGTGCAGGATGATCAGGTCGCGGTCGTCGAGCGCGAAGTCGACGTGGCCGCCGATCAGGGCGTCGAGCGCGCCGGACGGCCCGGACGTGCCGCCCGCCTCGCCGGCCCGGCGCCTCCCCTCCTCCAGCAGGCGCTCGCTGATGCCGACCAGCAGGTCGGCGAGCATCGCGTCCTTGCCGGAGAAGTGCCGGTAGAGCCCGGGCCCGCTGATGCCGACCGCCTTGCCGATCTCGTCGACACCGACGCCGAGGAAACCGCGTGCGGCGAAGAGCCGCGCGGCCTCCTTGCGGATCTGGTCGCGGCGTGGGAGCGCGGAGACTGCTGGCACGTTCGGCATGCTGCCCATCGTAGACAGCCGGGTTATCCACGGTTAACCTGGCCGCAGGAGTTAACGCTCATTAACATGGGTTGTGGACCCACCCGTCCGCATGCCCGCTCGGCGCCGAGGGCAAGGGAGCTCTCCGGATGGTCCTCACATCCACTGGATCCGTCGCCGGACCGGCAGGCGGCCCGCACCCGGGGCCGTCCGCCGGCCACGGCCCGCGCACCACCGGGCCCGGCCCGGCCGCAGCACCGGCCCCCCGGCTGGAGTCCGCCGCCGACCCCGCGTCCGCCGCCTACCTTGCGAACGAGGCCGCCCACCGGGCACTCGTCGCCGAGCTGCGCGCGAAGCTCGCCACCGCCGCCCAGGGCGGCGGGGCCAAGGCCAGGGCCCGGCACACCGCCCGCGGCAAACTGCTCCCGCGCGACCGCGTGGACACCCTGCTCGACCCCGGCTCGCCGTTCCTGGAGCTCGCGCCGCTCGCCGCCGACGGCCTCTACGACGGGGCCGCCCCCGCCGCGGGCGTGATCGCCGGCATCGGCCGGGTCGCGGGCCGCGAGGTCGTCGTCGTCGCCAACGACGCCACCGTCAAGGGCGGCACGTACTACCCGATGACGGTCAAGAAGCACCTGCGGGCGCAGGAGGTGGCCCTGGAGAACCGGCTGCCCTGCATCTACCTCGTCGACTCCGGCGGCGCCTTCCTGCCCATGCAGGACGAGGTCTTCCCGGACCGCGACCACTTCGGCCGCATCTTCTACAACCAGGCCCGGCTCTCCGGCGCGGGCATCCCGCAGATCGCCGCCGTGCTCGGCTCCTGCACCGCCGGCGGCGCGTACGTGCCCGCCATGAGCGACCAGGCGGTGATCGTGCGCAACCAGGGCACGATCTTCCTCGGCGGCCCGCCGCTGGTGAAGGCCGCCACCGGCGAGGTCGTGACCGCCGAGGAGCTCGGCGGCGGCGACCTGCACTCCCGCACCTCGGGCGTCACCGACCACCTCGCCGAGGACGACGCCCACGCCCTGTCGATCGTCCGGACCATCGTCGCCGGGCTCGGCCCGCGGGCCGCCGCACCCTGGACGCCCGCACCCGTCGAGGCACCCGCCGTCGACCCGGCCGGCCTCTACGGCGCGGTGCCGGTCGACCCGCGCACCCCGTACGACGTGCGTGAGGTGATCGCCCGGATCGTCGACGGCAGCCGGTTCGCCGAGTTCAAGGCCGAGTACGGCGCCACGCTCGTCACCGGCTTCGCCCGGATCCACGGCCACCCGGTCGGCATCGTCGCCAACAACGGCGTGCTCTTCGCCGAGTCCGCGCTCAAGGGCGCGCACTTCGTCGAGCTGTGCGACCAGCGCGGCATCCCCCTCCTCTTCCTGCAGAACATCACCGGCTTCATGGTCGGCCGCCAGTACGAGGCGGGCGGCATCGCCAAGCACGGCGCCAAGATGGTCACCGCGGTGGCCTGCACCCGCGTCCCGAAGCTGACCGTCGTCATCGGCGGCTCCTACGGCGCGGGCAACTACTCGATGTGCGGCCGCGCCTACTCCCCCCGCTTCCTGTGGATGTGGCCGGGCGCCAAGATCTCCGTCATGGGCGGCGAGCAGGCCGCGTCCGTGCTCGCCACCGTGCGGCGCGACCAGTACGAGGCGCAGGGCGAGGAGTGGCCCGCCGAGGCCGAGGACGCCTTCAAGAAGCCCGTCCGCGAGCAGTACGAACGCCAGGGCAGCGCCTACTACGCCACCGCCCGCCTCTGGGACGACGGCGTGATCGACCCGCTCGACACCCGCACCGCGCTCGGCCTGGCCCTCACCGCCTGCGCCAACGCCCCCCTCGCCGAGCCCCGGCCGTACGGCGTCTTCCGGATGTGAGAGCGACGGGCCCACCGCCCTCCGCCCGCCCCGTACGGCTCGTACGGCCCGTACGGCCCCGGCCCCTCGCCGGGCACCGCAGACCCGCCGCCGGACGCGCCCGGCACCACCACCTCCCCCTCGATCCGGAGGAACGCCTCCCATGTTCGACACCGTTCTGGTCGCCAACCGGGGTGAGATCGCCCTGCGGGTGATCCGCACCCTGCGGCGGCTCGGCATCCGGTCCGTCGCCGTCCACAGCGACGCCGACGCGGACGCACCGCACGTCCGCGCCGCCGACCTGGCCGTCCGCCTGGGCCCGGACGGGGCCGACGACAGCTCGGCCGCCGCCACCTACCTGCGCGCCGACCTGCTGCTCGACGCCGCCCGCCGCACCGGTGCGCAGGCCGTGCATCCCGGCTACGGCTTCCTCGCCGAGAACCCGGCGTTCGCCCGGGCGTGCGCCGAGGCGGGAGTCGTCTTCATCGGTCCGCCGCCGGCCGCGGTGGAGCTGATGGGCGACAAGATCAACGCCAAGGAGGCCGTCCGCGCCGCCGGGGTGCCGGTGGTGCCCGGCAGCAGGGGCGGCTCCCCGACCGACGCCGAGCTCGTAGAAGCCGCCGTCGAGATCGGCTACCCGGTGCTGCTCAAGCCGTCCGCCGGCGGCGGCGGCAAGGGCATGCGCCTCGTGCGGGATCCCGCGGACCTCCCGACCGAGATCGCCGCGGCCCGCCGGGTGGCCCGCACCGCGTTCGGCGACGACACCCTGCTGCTGGAGCGCTGGGTCGACCGTCCGCGCCACATCGAGGTGCAGGTGCTCGCGGACGCCCACGGCGCCACGGTGCACCTCGGCGAACGCGAGTGCAGCCTGCAGCGCCGCCACCAGAAGCTGATCGAGGAAGCTCCCTCCGTCCTGCTCGACGAGGCGACCCGGGCCGCCATGGGCGCAGCCGCCGTACGCGCCGCCGAGGCGTGCGGCTACACCGGGGCCGGCACGGTGGAGTTCATCGTGCCCGGTCTGGCGCCCGGTGCGGCCGCGCCCGAAGGCGTCCTGGACTTCTTCTTCATGGAGATGAACACCCGGCTCCAGGTGGAGCACCCCGTCACCGAACTGGCCGTCGCCGTCGGCGCGGGCACACCCGCCGCGCACCGGCTCGACCTCGTCGAGTGGCAGCTGCGCGCCGCGGCCGGCGAACCGCTGGCCTTCACCCAGGCGGACATCTCCTTCCAGGGCCACGCCGTCGAGGCCCGGATCTGCGCCGAGGACCCGGACCGCGACTTCCTGCCCACCGGCGGCCGCATCCTCCTCCTCGACGAGCCCGTGGGCGAGGGCATCCGGGTCGACTCGGGCGTCGCCACCGGCTCCGACATCGGCAGCCTCTACGACCCGATGCTGGCGAAGGTGATCGCGTACGGGCCCGACCGCCCGACCGCGCTGCGGCGCCTGCGGGCCGCACTCGCCGACACCCGCATCCTCGGCGTCACCACCAACACCGGCTTCCTGCGGCGCCTGCTCGCACACCCCGAGGTCGCCGCGGGCCGGCTCGACACCGGGCTGGTCGAACGGGTCGCTCAGGAGACCCCCGTCCTGCTGAGCTCGCCGTACACCCGCACCGGTGCCGCCGGGTCCGGGCCGGACACGGCCGCCTCCCCGGACCTGCTGCTCGTCGCCGCCGCGCTCGCACGGCAGCTCGACCTCGCCCCCGCCGGCACACCCGGCGGCTGGACCGACCCCTACTCCCTCCCCTCCGGATGGCGGCTGGGCGGCGAGGCCGCCTGGACGGCCCACCGCCTCCGTCCGGCCGGCGGCGAGCCCGTCACCGTGCTCGTCCGACCGGTCGCACCCGGAACCGTGACCGACCCCGCCGACAGCCCGTCAGGAACCACCCCCGACCTGCAGGTGCGGATCGGCGACGGCCCGGTGCACCGGGCCGTCGCCGACCGCGACGGCGACCGCCTGCACGTCTCCGTCGACGGCCTGCGCACGACGTTCGTCCACACCGCCGACCACCGGGCGACCGGCCGCGTCGACTGGCTCGCCGCGGACGGGGACGCCTGGCCCGTCCACACGCACGACCCCGTCGCGGAGCGCACCGCCGCGGGCGGCGCCCACCACGGCGCCCTGACCGCGCCGATGCCGGGCACCGTGACGGTGGTCAAGGCCGCGTCCGGCGAACGAGTGGCCCGGGGTCAGGCCCTGCTGGTCCTGGAGGCCATGAAGATGGAGCACGTCATCGCGGCACCGCACGACGGCACCGTCACCGAGCTGCGCGCACGCGCCGGCTCGACCGTCGCCATGGACGAGGTGCTCGCCGTGGTGACCGCCGACGACGACACCCCCGCGGACGGCGCCGGTACGGGCCCCGGCGCAGCGGCCCCTGCAACGGCGACGGCGACCGCCCCGGCGGAGGTGGCCTCGTGAGCGGCGACCCGCGCACCACCGGCACGGCCGAGCCGGGCGTGCTCGCCCTCGGGCTGCCCGATCCCGTGCCGGACCCGTCGCTGCCGACGCGGGTGCGGATCCACGAGGTCGGGCCGCGGGACGGCCTGCAGAACGAGAGCGCCCTCGTGCCCGTCGAGGTCAAGGCGGAGTTCGTCGCGCGGCTCGCCGGGGCCGGGCTGCGCACCGTGGAGGCGACCAGCTTCGTCCACCCGAAGTGGGTGCCCCAGCTGGCCGACGCCGAGGACCTGATGCCCCGCCTGGCCGGACTCCCCGGGCGCCACCCCGGGCTGCGGCTCCCCGTGCTCGTCCCGAACGAGCGCGGTCTCGACCGTGCGCTCGCGCACCGCGCCACGGACGTGGCGGTGTTCGCCAGCGCCACCGAGACGTTCGCCCGCCGCAACCTCAACCGCTCCGCGGACGAGGCGATGGCGATGTTCGACCCCGTCGTGGCGCGCGCGACGGCGGCCGGCGTGCCGGTGCGCGGCTACCTGTCGATGTGCTTCGGCGACCCGTGGGAGGGGCCCGTCCCGGCCGCGCAGGTGATCGGCTTCGGGGTGCGGCTGCTGGAGATGGGCTGCGCCGAGCTGAGCCTCGGCGACACCATCGGCACGGCCACGCCCGGCCAGGTCACCGCGCTGCTCGCGGGGTTCGCCCGGGCCGGCGTGCCGATGGCACGGCTGGCGGTGCACTTCCACGACACGTACGGCCAGGCGCTGGCCAACACGCTCGCCGCGCTGCGGTCGGGCGTGACCGTCGTGGACGCCTCGGCGGGCGGCCTCGGCGGTTGCCCGTACGCGAAGAGCGCGACCGGCAACCTCGCCACCGAGGACCTCGTCTGGATGCTCCACGGCCTCGGCATCGAGACCGGCGTCGACCTGGCCGCACTCGCCGCGACCAGCGGCTGGATGGCCGGGCAGCTCGGCCGGCCGAGCCCGTCACGGACCCTCCGGGCCCTGCTGGGCGGCTCCGCCTGACACCGGGCCGGGAGCACCCCCGGCCACCGGCCCCCTCACCCCGTCCCGCCGTAGACCCCGCCGCACGGCCCGCACGGCCCGCCGTACACCCGCGACCCGCGCACACGGCCCGCACGGCCCGCACCAGGCACCAGGCACCAGGCACCACCGGCACACCCCGCCGCACGTCCGGCACACCCGCCGCTATCCAGGAGGACCCCATGCTCGACCACCGGCTGAGCACCGAGCACGAAGAACTGCGCCGCACCGTCGCGGAGTTCGCGAACGACCTGGTCGCGCCGAAGATCGGCGAGTTCTACGAGCAGGGCGAGTTCCCGTACGAGATCGTCCGCGAGATGGGGCGCATGGGGCTCTTCGGGCTGCCGTTCCCCGAGGAGTACGGCGGCATGGGCGGCGACTACTTCGCCCTGTGCATCGCCCTGGAGGAGCTGGCCCGGGTCGACTCCTCCGTGGCGATCACCCTGGAGGCGGCGGTGTCGCTCGGCGCGATGCCGGTGTACCTCTTCGGCACCGACGAGCAGAAGCGCACCTGGCTGCCGCGGCTGACCTCCGGCGAGATGCTGGGCGCGTTCGGCCTGACCGAGCCGGAGGGCGGCACCGACGCAGGTGCGACCCGCACCACGGCACGCTACGACGGCGCCACCGACGAGTGGGTGATCAACGGCACCAAGTGCTTCATCACCAACTCCGGCACCGACATCACGGGGCTGGTCACCGTGACCGCCCTGACGGAGCCCACGGCCGGATCGGGCACGGGCGGCGGGACGCTCGCGCCGACCCGGGAGATCTCCTCGATCATCGTGCCGGCCGGCACGCCCGGCTTCCAGGTCTCGAAGAAATACTCCAAGGTCGGATGGAACGCTTCCGACACTCGCGAACTCTCTTTTACCGACTGCCGGGTGCCGGCGGCCAACCTGCTCGGTACCCGCGGCCGCGGGTACGCCCAGTTCCTGCGCATCCTCGACGAGGGGCGCATCGCCATCGCAGCCCTGGCCACCGGCCTGGCCCAGGGATGCGTCGACCAGTCCGTCACCTACGCCGGTACGCGGCGCGCCTTCGGGCGGCCCATCGGCGCCAACCAGGTCATCCAGTTCAAGCTCGCCGACATGGAGATGCGCGCCCACACCTCCCGCCTGGCCTGGCGGGACGCCGCCTCCCGGCTGCTGCACGCCGAGCCGTTCAAGAAGGAGGCTGCGATCGCCAAGCTGTACGCGTCGGAGGCCGCCGTGGACAACGCACGCGAGGCCACCCAGATCCACGGGGGGTACGGCTTCATGAACGAGTTCCCGGTCGCCCGGTTCTGGCGCGACTGCAAGATCCTCGAAATCGGTGAAGGCACCTCGGAGGTCCAGCGGATGCTCATCGCGCGAGAGCTCGGCGTGAACCCCTGAGGCGCTTCCGGAAGCGGTACGGCGCCTCGGGCGGGCGCGGGCAGGGTGGTGGCCCGGGTGGCGCGGGCAGGGTTGGTGCGGGCCGACGCACCACACCCTGCCCGGGCGACCGTCAGGGAATGACGATGACGGGCCGGTTGGCACGGCGGGCGAGCCGACCGGACACCGAGCCGAAGATCCTGCCGAGCAGGCCGTGGGTGCTGCCGACCACGATCGCGTCGGCGGCGTACTCCCTGCCGACCTCCTCGATCTCGTGGCAGATGTCGCCGCCACGCTCGACCAGGACCCACGGCACACCGGCCAGGTAGTCCGCACAGGCCAGTTCGAGGCCGAGGATCTCCGTCCGGTGATCCGGCATGTCGACGAAGACAGGAGGTTCGCAGCCGGCCCACACCGTGGCGGGCAGCCGGTTCGCCACGTGCACGATCACCAGCCCGCAGCGGGACCGCCGCGCCATGCCGACCGCGTACGCCAGTGCGCGCTCACTGGACAGCGACCCGTCGAAACCCACGACGACCCCGTGCTGGAAGACCGGGTCGCACGCCCGCGACACCTGTTCCTTCAGCATCGGCTCGCCGTCACCATCGGTGCGGCCGGTGGCCGCCCCCTGCCCGTCGGTCAACGCCTCGCCCCCGCCACCTGAACCGTCGTCCCGCCGCATCGCCGGACGCTGCGGCCCGACCGGCGTACCGCCGCCCGGCGCGACCGCCCCGGGCGCAGCTCCACCTCGTACGTCATCCCCGCTCCCTGTGCGGTGCCGGCCCGACCGGGGCCACACACGGCGGGCTGCGTCGCGGGCAGCCTGCAGTGCGACACGGCGCGCACGCCAACGCCCTCCGGCGGACTCGCCGACCGACAGCGACCCGCCACCACCGGCATCCGCACCGGCGGGCAGGGGCGGCTCAAAACCAGCCATCGCTCACAGCTCTTCGCAGCAGACGGGCCGACAGGACACGACAGGGCTGCCCGGACAGCAGACCCACCCGCGGCACCGAAACGCTCTCCGCCGAGCACCACCGAACGCGACCTGTCCCTCTCAGAGTACGACGGGCAGGAAACCCGGCCCAGCCATCGAAACCCGATCCGTCGAGGTTCCCGCGGACGGACCGCGCGCACCTCCACGTGCAAGCCCCCTCGCGAACGGCGCCGAGGACAGCCGGGCACAGAGGTTCCCAGGAGCTTGACCGACAACCCGCCGTCGGCGCAACAGCCCGTAGACACAACGTGACCCGACCGTCATCGGCGGATGTACGCGCCGTGACCGGCGCCCGGCACGATGGGAACCGAGTGCGACGACGCCGCGGGCACCGCATCGCAGCCGCACCACGGGCACGGCACGAGCACGGCACGGGCACGACGCGGCCCCGGCGCGAACCCGGCAGCTCACGTCGCCGCCGTGAGCTGCCACGATCTGCTCCACGGCCTGCTCCACGACCTGCTCCACGGCCCGGCAGCGGGGCCGACGGCCGGGCAGCACGCCCTCCCGGACGTAGCGGCGAGCGACCGGGCGGTGACCGTCCGGATTCGGCCATTTCGGTCGCCCACCGGTCGGCGATTGGCATTTGCCAGGTGCATAGGCGCCCGCCCCTGGCAGCATGCACGGCATGCCGCTGCTCCTGTTCGACCTCGACAACACCCTGCTGCCCAGGGACGCCGCCTTCCGGGCCTGGGCCCAGGACTTCCTGGACGAACACCGGCTGCCCGCCGACGACATCGACTGGTTCACCACGATCGACGGCAGCGGCTACGTGCCGCGCAGCACCGTACTGGGCGCCGCGAAGCGCCGCTACGGACTCGACCACTCCCTCGAACTCCTCCTCGCCCACTACCGGCGCGGCATCAACGCCCACATCCACTGCCCCGCGGACCACGTCGCGGCGCTCCGGACGGCACGCGCCTCCGGCTGGACGCTCGGCATCGTCAGCAACGGCGGCACCAAGGCCCAGCTGGAGAAGATCCGCCGGACCGGCCTCGGCCCGCTCGTCGACGGGTGGGTGATCTCCGAGGAGGCCAAGTGCGTGAAGCCCGACCCCCTCATCTTCGAGATCGCCGCCCGGCGCTGCGGCATCACACCGGGCCCGGGCTGGGAATCGGGCACCTGGATGGTCGGCGACCACGCCCCGGCCGACATCGCCGGTGCCGAGGTGACCGGGCTGCGCAGCGTGTGGCTGCACCAGGGCCGCCCCTGGGCGGAGCGCGGCTACCGGCCGACCCTCAGCGCCGCCGGGCTGCCGGAGGCGGTCGGCCTGGTGCTCAGTGCGCGCAACGCGCCCACGGTCGGCACCGCCAACCGGGCCGCGGTGCGCCGGGCCGTGACCCAGCAGGCGGCGGCCCGCCGCGCCGCCGGTCGGACGACGGACACCCAGCCGCCCACGACGCTCTTCCGGTCGGCCCCGGGCCTCGGCACGGCTGCGCCCACCGGTACCGGCGCCGCTGCCGCTACCAGTACCAGCGCCGGTCCCGGCGCCACGGCGGCGGCAGTGTCAGCGCCGGCCGCAGCTCCGGCTTCGGGGTTCCGGGCCGGGAGTCCGCGCTACACGGTCATCGCCGAGGGCGTCGCCGGGTAGCGCCACCACCGGCTCACGCCCTGTTCGACGAAGCCGAGGCGGCGGTAGAGCGGCTCGCCCAGCAGCGTCGACACGAGGGTCGCCTCCCGGCCCGGGTGGGCCTCCAGCACGGCGGCGACCATCGCCCGCCCGACCCCTCGCGACCGGCACTCGGGCAGGGTCGCCAGGGAGTAGAGGCCGACGGCCTCCCCGTCGTCGTAGCTCAGGCAGGCACCGGCCGGCCGGCCGTCGATCCTCGCCGTCCAGGCGCGGAAGCCGGCGGTGCCCAGCAGGACCGGGGGCAGCATGTCTCCACGCTCCCCGGTCATCCGGGCGGGCATCGGGAAGCCGTCGACGACCGTCCGCTCGGCCTCGGCGAGGCCGTCCGGGGTGCGGGCCTCCGCCACGGTCACGCGTCCGGTACCGCCCGTACCGCGACCCGCCCCGGGGTCCGCCACGGCACCCGGCCGACGCGTCATCACCGCCTGTCCCAGTGCGGCCTCGCAGCCGTGCCGGGCGAGATCGAGCCCGCCGTACGGGTCCTCCAGGCAGAGTGCCGTCGTGCTCCATCCGTGCAGGACGGCGACCACCTCGGCCGTCGTCCGTTCCTGGTCCGCGTACGGCCGGGTGATCACCACCCGGTGGGTGTCGGCCGGCCCGCCGTCGCAGCGGACCGCCACGAACCCGGGTCGGCGCACGAACTCCCAGCCCCGGGAGCGGGCTTGGGCCAGCCAGAACGCGGCGGCGTTGTCGTTGGCCAGTTCGAGCCGGCTGCGCGTGTCCATGCGGTGACCCTAACCGTTCGTCAGCGCCCCTCCCGAGGGCGGCTTCCGCCCTGCGCAGGCAGGCTCACGACGGCGCGCGGAAGCGTTCCGTGCGCCCCGTTTCGTACCGTCCATTTTCAGCCAATCTCGCTACGCACCCGGATGGTTGGCCAAACTCGCAGTCCAGGGCCGCCGACAGGCTCGGCGGATCCGCAGGGCCTCAGGATCGGTCGTGCGACAACAAGCCAGCGTTGCGCCCGCCCCCTTCCCAGAGAGGTCGACGGGTGCCACGCTTCGTGATCGAATGCATCACGCCAAATTGCCATGTCGACATAGCGTCGGATGGTGAACTTGTCACAACAGCAACGGTCCACCCAGTAGATTCGATCTTGGCGGGCAGTGCCGCAGCACCACACCACACCACCGAGGGGGCTGGAGCGCCTTGAGCAGGGTGAGCAGGAGCGACACGGGTCCTGACGGCGGCCAGCCGCCGACCGGCCTCCCGGGCCGTCCCGCCAGAGCTGACGGGCCGACAGCCCGTACGCCCGCACCCGCGCGCGCGGCACTCCTGACATCGGATCACCTCGGCGCCCCCCTCCACCCCGCACTCGCAGGCCAGGCCCAGGCGGGCCCGCCGCCGTCGGGCGGGGCGGAGCACGGCGTGTCCGGGGCCCCGTCGCCCTCCTCGGCCCCCTCCGGCCACCTCCCCCAGGCCGTGGCCGGAGGCGGCCCCGCCGTCCCGGCGCACGTCGCCGCGGCGCAGCGCAAGCTGTCCGGCCGGCGCCGACGCGAGACGGTCGCCGTCCTGATCTTCGGCGGCGCCCCGATCTTCGAGAGCTCGATCCCGCTGTCGGTCTTCGGCGTCGACCGGCAGGACGCCGGGGTGCCCCGCTACCGCCTGCTCGTGTGCGCCGGCGAGGAGGGCCCGCTCGCCACGACGGGCGGTCTCACCCTGACCGCTCCCTACGGGCTGGAGGCGCTGTCCCGCGCGGGCACGATCGTCGTGCCCGCCTGGCGGTCGATCTCCCAGCCGCCGCCGGTCGAGGCGATCGCCGCGCTGCGCAAGGCGCACCACGAGGGTGCGCGGATCATCGGGCTCTGCACCGGTGCGTTCGTGCTCGCCGCGGCGGGGCTCCTCGACGGCCGCCCGGCGACGACCCACTGGATGTACGCCCCGACCCTGGCCAAGCGCTACCCGCGCGTGCACGTCGACCCGCGCGAACTGTTCGTGGACGACGGTGACGTGCTGACCTCCGCCGGCACGGCCGCGGGCATCGACCTGTGCCTGCACGTGGTGCGCACCGACCACGGCACCGAGGCCGCCAACGCGCTCGCGCGGCGGTTGGTCGTGCCCAACCGGCGCGCCGGCGGACAGGCCCAGTACATCGACCAGTCTTTACCGGAGGAGATCGGCAACGACCCCCTCGCCGAGGTCGTCACCTGGGCCCTGGAGAACCTCAACCAGCAGTTCGACGTCGAAGTGCTCGCCGCCCGCGCCTACATGAGCCGCCGCACCTTCGACCGCAGGTTCCGGACCCTGACCGGCAGCGCGCCGCTGCAGTGGCTCATCACGCAGCGCGTGCTGCAGGCGCAGCGGCTGCTGGAGACCTCCGACCTCTCCGTCGACGACGTCGCACGGCGCTGCGGCTTCCGCTCGCCGGTCGCGCTGCGCGGGCACTTCCGCCGCCAGCTCGGGGTCTCCCCCGCGGCGTACCGGACGAGTTACCGCGCACGGCGTCCCGCAGCTGCGGCGGTGCCGTCGCAGGGCGGTCCGGCCGACCGGTTCACCGGCGCGCTGTCGGCGCACACCCCGGGCACCCAGCCGGGGTCCGGGCATCCGGGCGGCCACCCCGGCCAGACCTCCGCCGGGCAGACCTCCGCGGGGCACGGCGGCCACGGCGGGCACCCGGGTCAGCACGGGCACGGGCCGGGCGCCGGCCACGGCTCGCCGGGAGCGGCCCAGCCGTCCGGCCAGGGTTCCGGTGCGGTGCAGGGCGGTGCCGGACGCCGGCGGCCCGGTGCCGTCGTGCCGCCGCAGCCGGGTCCGGTGACCGGCCGTCGGCCGCGCCCGCCGGTGGCGGAGCGGCCGGCCGACGCTGCGCCCGCACGCCGGGCCGAGCGGTCGGCGGACCGCCGGGCGGACGGGCGGGCCGACCGGCCCGTGGAGCACGCCGTCGCCGACGAGGACGGGCACGACCAGCCGAGCGCCCGCGACCAGGGGCAGGGGCACCGGGCCGAGCACCTCGCGCCGTCCGAGGCGGGTGGCGGCCGCGCCGCCGCGCGCGAGCCGGACCGCGAGGCCGCCGCAGGCCCGTCCGGGCGTCCCGACGGGCCGTCCGGCCCCGCGGCGGGCAGGTCCGGCGCGGCGGTGCCGCCCGGATCGGCGGCCCGGCCGCTGTCCGCGTCGCGCGATCGCGCCGTAGGGTGAGTGGCGTGAATGACCGTCTGGTGTGGATCGACTGTGAGATGACCGGCCTCGACCTCGGGAGGGATGCCCTGATCGAGGTCGCGGCGCTGGTCACGGACTCCGAGCTGAACATCCTCGGCGAGGGTGTGGACGTGGTGATCCGCCCGCCCGCGGAGTCCCTGGAGGGGATGCCGGACGTGGTGCGCACGATGCACACCGCCTCCGGCCTGCTCGACGAGCTGGCGGCCGGCGTGACCCTGGCCGAGGCCGAGGAGCTGGTGCTGGGTTACATCCGGGAGCACGCCCCGGAGGCGGGCAAGACCCCGCTCTGCGGCAACTCGGTGGCCACCGACCGGGGCTTCCTCTCCCGGGACATGCCGGCGCTCGAAGGGCACCTGCACTACCGGATCGTGGACGTCTCCTCGATCAAGGAGCTCGCCCGCCGCTGGTACCCGCGCGCCTACTACAACAGCCCGCAGAAGGGCGGGAACCACCGGGCACTGGCGGACATCCGCGAGAGCATCGCCGAACTCCGGTACTACCGCGAGGCCGTGTTCGTGCCGCAGCCGGGCCCGGACGGGGACACCGCACGGGAGATCGCCGCGCGGCACCAGCTGCCGAACGACTGACCGAACGGCGCGGGGGCGGCTGCCGCCCCGTGGCCCGCCGACCGGCGGGCCGCGCCGTCCCGCCCGCGGGCGCCCCGTCCCACGGCTCCCGCCCCCGCCCCTCGGGCACGGGCCCCCACCGGACCATCAGGGGGCCGCCCGACCTCGAAACCCTGGCGCGAGCACCCTCTCGGATCCTGTAGAGTTCTTCCTGTCGGAGCGGGAACGCCCCGGACAGATGGTGGGTGTAGCTCAGTTGGTAGAGCACCTGGTTGTGGTCCAGGTGGCCGCGGGTTCAAGTCCCGTCACTCACCCCAACAGGCCTGAGGCCCCGATCTCTTCAAGAGATCGGGGCCTCAGGCGTTTCCGTACGCGCCGCGCCGCGGCAGTACCGCGACGGCCACTCCGCGCCGCCCTCCCGTGAACTGTCGGACCGCCGACGCAGCACCGCCGACCGGATCGACGGGCCGGACAGAGCCGGGTCACCCGCCGACCCCCGCCCGCCCGCCGCAGCGGGGTGCGTTGCGGCCCGCGCCGGCCCCGGGGCCCTCCGGCGAGCGGCCGAACCGACCGCGCCGCCCCGGGCCTCCCCCTTGAAGCTACCTGTCAGTAACATGCTGCCATGACCACCACACCCTCGATCGGGCAGCTGCTCGACTCCACCGTCCCCATGGCCCGCACCCTCAAGCTGGAGTACCTGGAGACGAGCCCCGAGCGGGCCGTGCTGCGCCTCCCGGACCAGCCGGAGTTCCACAACCACGTGGCGGGCCCGCACGCCGGCGCGATGTTCACCCTCGGCGAGTCCGCGAGCGGCTGCATCGTGCTGGCCACCTTCGGCGAGCAGCTGTCGCGCGCGGTGCCGCTCGCGGTCAAGGCCGAGATCGGCTACAAGAAGCTGGCGATGGGCGCCGTGACGGCCACGGCCACGCTCGGGCGCCCCGCCGCGGAGATCGTCGCCGAGCTCGACAGGGGCGAGCGTCCCGAGTTCCCCGTCGCCGTGGAGATCACCCGGGCCGACGGCGCCGTCACCGGCGTGATGACGATCACCTGGACGCTCCGCCCCAACTCCTGACCCGTACGGGCCGATCCGGCCCACGTGTCCCCGGCGGGCCGAAGACGCACGCCGGGTGCGCGGGCCGGTGCACCAGGCCCGCGCACCCGGGGGAGGGCCCGGACCGGGCCCTGGGGGCGCCGTCCCGGCCGGGCCCGGGACCGGCTGCCCGGACACCCGCCCGGACACCCGCACGGCGGCCGCCCAGGGCCCCTGCGGACGGCCCCGGCGAACGGCCGCGCCCGGCACCCAGGCCTCCGACCCGGGCCCGACCCGGGCCCGGCCGCGGCCCCTCCCCCGTGCTCGCGCTCGCGCTCACGCCGAGTCGCGCACCACCAGCTCGGTCGCCAGAACCACCTGCCGGCGGGCCCGGCCCCGCTCGGAGATCTCGTCGAGCAGCAGCCGCGCCATCGTGCGGCCCATCTCCTCGATCGGCTGCCGCACGCTGGTCATCTGCGGGTCGGTGTGCCGGGCGACGATCGAGTCGTCGAAGCCGATCACGGCGACCTGGTCGGGCACCCGCCGGCCGGCGGCGCGCAGCACCTGCATGGCACCGGCGGCCATCAGGTCGGAGGCGCAGAACACGCCGTCCACGCCGGGCCGGCGCTCCAGCAGTTCGCGCATCGCCAGGCGGCCGCCCTCCTCGGTGAAGTCGGCGAGTCCGACGAGCCCCTCGTCGTACGTCCTCCCGGCCTCCTCCAGGGCCCGCCGGTAGCCGCCCAGGCGGGCCTGGGCGACCTCCATGTCGAGCGGGCCGGTGATGGTGGCCACCTGGCTGCAGCCGCGGCGCAGCAGGTGCCGTACGGCCATCCTGGCGCCGCCGGCGTTGTCGGCGTGCACGTAGCTGAGCGGTTCGAGGTCGCCGCGGCGGCCGGCGAGCACGGAGGGGATCTCCAGGCTCTCCAGGATGCTCGGCAGCGGGTCGTCCTGGTGCACGGAGACGAGGAGTACGCCGTCGACGCGCTGGGCGGTCAGATAGGCCGAAAGTCGCTCCCGCTCGCGCTGGTTGCGGACGAGGATCAGCAGCAGCTGCATGTCGGTCTCGGCGAGCTCGGCGGAGACGCCGCTGATGATGTCGGAGAAGTACGGCTCGGAGAAGAGCCGGGTCTCCGCCTCGGGCACGACCAGGGCGACGGAGTCCGTGCGCGAGGTCACCAGGGTGCGGGCGGCGCGGTTGGGCACGTAGCCGAGCTCGGCGATGGCGGCCTGCACGGCCTCGCGGGCCTTGTCACTGACCCGCGGGGAGCCGTTGATCACCCGGGACACCGTGCCGCGGCCGACGCCCGCCAGGGCGGCCACTTCCTCCAGCGTGGGGCGCGCGGAGATCCTACCGCCCGCCCCGGCGCCGCCCATCGGCCCTGCGGGGGGCTGTGCGGTCTGGCTCATCGCTCACCTCTTGGAATTCCTCATGGCGCCTTGCGGCCCGATTCCTGCTCATTGTGGCCGGTTCCGGCCGCCGGGGAAGCCGCCGGACGCTGCGCGTCCTGCGGTCCGGGCGTCGGTACGGGCCGTGGCCCCGACCGTACGCGGTGTCCGCGGAGGTCGACGCACGGTATCCCCAGGACACCGTTTCGCGACTCCCAGGACACGCTCCGGCAACGGATACGACGTCAACCCTTGACACCCGACCCCGCGACGAAGGAACCTTCCGGCATGCCCCCTGTGGGAGCGCTCCCACACTCTAGTGGCGAAATGCCCCTGGGAACAGCGCCTGAGCAGAGGGTCTGACGAGCACCGCTCAACAGCCCGAGGCCCGGCCTCCCACGCCCGGAGCGGCCGCTCGCCCGCACGGACCGCACCACCCGGAACCACCCCCGTACGGACGTAGCACCGCACCGGTAACACCCAGGAAATCCGAAACACCCCGGCAACACTCAGGCAGCAGTCACAGCACCACCTTCCACAGACCGCGCAGCACCACCCCGATGCCCCACCCGGAACAAGGAGAACGCAATGCGCAGCACTTCCCGTCCCCGCAGAGCAGCCGTCGTGGCCACCGCCGTCCTCGCCGCCTCCACCCTCATGCTGACTGCGTGCAGCAGCGACGGCGGCAGCAAGGGTTCGGACGGTGCCTCCTCGGCCGCGGGCGAGAAGATCACGCTGACCGTCGGTGACTTCGGCACCTTCGGCTACAACGAGGCCGGCCTGTACACCGAGTACATGGCCGCCCACCCGAACATCAAGATCGAGGCGAACACCACCCAGGACGGCCAGAAGTACTGGGACGCCCTGACCACGCACCTCGCCTCGGGCAGCGGCCTGGCCGACATCCAGGCGGTCGAGGTCGGCTACATCGCGCAGGCCACCGGCACGCTGGCCAGCAAGTTCACCGACCTGAGCAAGGTCGAGGGCGTCAACGCCGGCGCGTGGCTGCCCTGGAAGAGCAAGCAGGCCACCAGCGCCAAGGGCGAGCTCGTCGGCCTCGGCACCGACATCGGCCCGATGGCGATCTGCTACCGCAAGGACCTCTTCCAGCAGGCCGGTCTGCCGACCGACCGCACCGAGGTCGCGAAGCTGTGGGCGGGCGACTGGCAGAAGTTCGTCACCACCGGCCAGCAGTACCAGGCCAAGGCCCCGGCCGGCAGCTTCTTCACCGACTCCGCGAGCGGCCTGTTCAACGCCGTCCTCTCCGCGCAGACCCAGCAGTACTCGGACGACTCCGGCAAGCTGATCTACGACAAGAGCACCGGCGTCAAGACCGCCTGGGACACCGCCGTCTCCGCCTCCAAGGCCGGCATCAGCGCCAAGCTGCGCCAGTTCCAGGACCCGTGGAACGCCGCCTTCCAGAACGCCAAGTTCGCCACCGTGGTCTGCCCGTCCTGGATGACCGGCCTGATCAGCAAGTACTCCGGCGACGCGGGCAAGGGCAAGTGGGACATCGCGGCCCCGCCGGTCGCGTCCAACTGGGGCGGCGCGTTCCTGAGCGTCCCGAAGGCCGGCAAGCACCAGAAGGAGGCCGCCGCGCTCGCCGCGTGGCTGACCGCCCCGGAGCAGCAGGCGAAGGTCTTCACCAAGGTCGGCAACCTGCCCTCGACCACGGCCGGCCTGCAGCTGCCCGCCGTCCAGAGCGCCAAGCTCGACTACTTCGGTGACACCCCGACCGGCCAGATCTTCGCGGCCGCCGCGGCCGGCATCCAGCCGTCGGCGATCGGCGAGCAGGACGGCACCGTGAAGACGATCATCACCGACAACGGCATCCTCGACATCGAGGAGCACGGCACCGACCCGGCCAAGGCCTGGGAGACCGTCGTCAAGACCGTCAAGGACAAGGTCGAAGGCTGATCAGCCCGAGGGTACGACCCGGTGAGGACCTGACCCCCCACCGGTGACACCCCCGCCCGGCCGGGCTCTGCCCGGCCGGGCGGCACCGCACACAGACGACAGCCACTCCCGGGAAGGACAACCCAGTGGCCACCTCCATCCGAGCCGCGGCCGAGGACGGCTCGGCGCCGACCACGGCACCGCACCGCTCCGCCCCCTCCGCCCCGCCGCAGCGCCCGGCCTGGCGCTCCAAGCTCTACCGCCTGGACCTCAAGGCCTCGCCGTACGCGTACATCGCACCGTTCTTCATCTGTTTCGCCGCCTTCGGCCTGTTCCCGCTGATCTGGACGGGCTGGCTGTCGCTCCACCGCGTCGACCTGCTCACCCCGGATGTCACGGAGTGGCGCGGCATCGACAACTACACCCGTCTCTGGGAGACCGAGCAGTTCTGGACGGCGCTGCGGAACACCTTCACCATCGGGGTGATCTCGACCGTCCCGCAGCTGCTGATGGCCCTCGGCCTGGCGCACCTGCTCAACTACCGGATGCGGGGCCGCGGGTTCCTCCGCGTCGCGATCCTCGCGCCGTACGCGACCTCGATCGCCGCGGCCACGCTGGTCTTCGTCCAGCTCTTCAACCCCGACTACGGCATGATCAACTGGCTGCTGGGCATGGTCGGCATCGACCACACGCAGTGGTACGCCGACACCTGGCCCTCGCAGATCGCCGTGTCGACCATCGTGACCTGGCGGTGGACGGGCTACAACGCCCTGATCTACCTGGCCGCCATGCAGGCCGTGCCGAAGGACCTGTACGAGGCCGCGAGCCTCGACGGCGCCTCGCGCTGGCAGCAGTTCACGCGGATCACCATCCCGTCGATCAAGCCGACCATCCTGTTCACGATCATCGTGTCGACCATCGGCGCCACCCAGCTCTTCGGCGAGCCGATGCTGTTCGGCGGCGGCGTCGGCGTCAGCGGCGGTTCGGCGCACCAGTTCCAGACGCTCAGCCTGTACCTGTACGAGCTCGGCTGGCCGAGCCGTCAGCTGGGCCGCGCCTCGGCGGTCGCCTGGACGATGCTGCTGATCCTTCTGCTGATCGGGCTGATCCAGATGCTCGTCGCCCGTCGCAACCGCACCAAGCTGGGAGGCTGAACCATGGCCGTCATCTCCACCGCGCCGCTGCGCAGGCGGTTCCGGCCCGGCGCCGGCGACCAGGACAAGGCCGGCCCGGTCACGTACGTGATCCTCGGCATCGCCGCGCTGCTCTCGCTCTTCCCGCTGTACTGGACGTTCGTGGCGGCCAGCCACACCGGCGAGCGGGTGGCCCTGTCGCCGCCGCCGCTGCTGCCCGGCAACCAGCTCTGGACCAACATCTCCACCGCCTGGAGCCAGGCGGACATGGGCAAGGCGCTCCTCAACTCGACGATCGTGGCCGGCTGCGTCTCGCTCAGCACGGTGCTGTTCTCCACGCTCGCCGGCTTCGCCTTCGCGAAGCTGGAGTTCCGCGGACGGAACGCGCTGCTCACCCTCGTGGTCGCGACCATGACGATCCCGCCGCAGCTCAGCGTGATCCCGCTGTACCAGATCATCACCAAGCTCGAATGGGGCAACCAGCTCCAGTCGGTGATCCTGCCCTCGCTGGTGGCCGCGTTCGGCGTGTTCTTCATGCGCCAGTTCCTCAGCGAGGCTCTGCCGCTGGAGCTGATCGAGGCCGCCCGGGTGGACGGCGCGCACAGCCTGCGCATCATCTGGCACGTCGTGCTGCCGATCGCGCGTCCCGCCATGGCCGTGCTGGGCATGCTGGTGTTCGTGCAGTCCTGGAACGACTTCTTCTGGCCCTTCGTGGTGCTCACCCAGCAGAACCCGACCGTCCAGGTCGCGCTGTCCGGCATCGGCGGCGGCAGCGGCCACGACATCAACCAGGCAGTGATCATGACCGGCGCGCTGGTGGGCACCCTGCCGCTGCTGCTGATCTTCGCCGTCCTGGGCAAGCACATCGTCGGCGGTATCACGGCCGGCGCGGTGAAGAGCTGACCGTGACCATCTTTCCCACACCCACCTATGGGAGCGCTCCCGTATGACCGTCACCGATCCGCACACCACGGCCACCTCCTCGGCCGACCTCGCCGACCCGGCCCGGTCCGCCTTCCCGCCGGGATTCGCCTGGGGTGCGGCCACCGCCGCGTACCAGATCGAGGGCGCCTGGGCCGAGGACGGGCGCACCCCGTCGATCTGGGACACCTTCAGCCACACCCCGGGCAAGGTCGCGAACGGCGACACCGGCGACACCGCGGTCGACCACTACCACCGCTTCCGCGAGGACGTGCGGATGATGGCCGACCTCG
>NZ_BPRL01000093.1:0-11984 GCF_045862635.1 Kitasatospora sp. NE20-6 | reverse complement strand
ACCACCGCCGACGCCCCCACCACCCGCACGAACGCCGCACCGAACGCCCACGCCAGCGACCCGTCCCACTGATCCGGCACCACACCCCGGACGTCGTACGCCTTCACCAGCTGACTCAGATCCCGCACTGCCGCTCCGCATCTCTGTGACGTGGACCCGTTCGACGTCCGGGGGCCTGCGCGTCCCGTGGACGCGGGCCGTGGTCCCGCGCGGTGCCGCCGGGACGCGCCCGGAAGGGCCCGATCACGGGGCAGCGTACCGGCCGGGGGCGAAGGGGAGGGGAACGGCTCAGTTGTCGGGCGACCGCAGGACGCGCAGGTGGCCGCGGCGGCCCACCTCGCCCGGATCCCCGTCGGGTCCGCCCTGGCGCGGGCTGCGCTCCTGGGGGCGGGCGGCCTCGCGGACGGCGTTCGCGAGGGCTTCGAGGTCGTCACTCGTACGGCGGACGGGACCGATGTCGGCGGCGAGGCGGACGACGTCCCACCCGCGCGGGGCGGTGAGCCGCTCGGCGTGCTCCGCGCACAGGTCGTAGCAGTGCGGTTCGGCGTAGGTCGCGAGCGGCCCCAGGACCGCGGTGGAGTCCGCGTAGACGTACGTCAGCGTTGCGACGGCCGGCCGGCCGCACGCGGTCCGCGAACAACGACGTACAGAGCTCACGAGGGTGGACGGTACCGCACTCCCGAGCGGGCCGCGACGACCCACCCCCGCGGAGCGTTCCGTGTCGCCGCCGCACGGGGCGCGGGTGGTCCGTTTCCGCCCGTGCAGGGACTACGCTCGACACTGATATGGACAGCCCCACATCTCCGTCACCGGCCGGCGGGCAGCGGCGACCGCGCCACCGGGACCGCCACGGCCGTGGCCTGCGCGGACCGCTCGCGCCGCCGCAGGTTCCGATCGCGCTGACCCGCTCCGAGCTGTTCGACGACTACGTGCGCGAGTCGGTGGAACGCCTGGAGCGGCGCTGGCCCCAGCTGGTGGACGTCGAGTTCGCCGTGCAGGAGGTGCCGCTGCCGCCGGTCGCGGGCGAGCAGGCCCCGGACGGCGTGCCGCTCGGGCGGGTCATCCCCGCGCACCAGGGCCGCAAGAGCCGGATCGTCGTGTACCGCCGCCCGGTCGAGATCCGCGCCAAGACGCGGGAGGACCGGGCGACGCTCGTCCACGAGATCCTCATCGAGCAGGTGGCCGAGCTGCTCGGGCTGTCGCCCGACGCCATCGACCCCCGCTACGACGAGGACTGACACCCACCGGACGGCTCAGCGGAGCAGCACGCCCGGGTCGTTCTGCGCGTGAGGCACCGTCACGGTGCTGCGGTCGTTGCGGAACGCCTGCACGGTGAACATCGGCACGTCCTTCTGCGGCAGGGAGAGCATCCGCGCCGCGACCACCGGGCCGCCGGAGACCGTCTCCGCGGTGATCCCGTACACGCCGTTCAGGCCGGACGGCTCCAGTCCCTGCACGGCCACCGTGGTGCCCGCCGGGACGTCGACCTCCTTGGTCGCCGGGGTGCCGCCGCCGCTGCCCGCGGAGGCCGTGAGCCTGACCTTGGCCGCGGCACCGGTCGCGGTGAGGAGGACGGTGGTCGCCCCGCCGCCGCGGTTGTCCGCGAGGACGGCCCGCTTGCCGATCGGGCCGGCGGCGCTGATCCAGGCGGCGTCGCTCTTGCCGTTGGCGCTCCGGTCGACCCGGGCGGCGGCGACGACCGGCGTCGGGTGCTCCGGGTCGGTCGGGCTGAGCCGGATCGCGCCCACGTCGCCCTTGGTGATCTCCTCGAACGGCAGCGCGGCGACCATGCCCGCCTTGACGTGGATCGTCTCCTTGCCCGCCGGGGTGAACCAGCCGTTCTTGCCGGAGACCTGGACCTTCAGGTCGGCGTCGTCGTCGGCCGGGGCGGCGACGACGAGCCGGCCGGTCTTCACGTCGCCCGGCAGGCCGGGAATCACCTGGACGGCCGCGGGGGCGGCCGAGGCCGCGATCCAGTCGCCGCCCTTGCCGGCCTCGGCGACGTTGAGCTGCGCGCCGACCCGGCCGCTGCGGACGACCACGTGCACGGCGAGGTCCGCCGTCTCCGCCGGGAGCAGGCTCTTCAGGCTCACCGTCTGGGAGGTGCCGGGCGCCAGGTTGAGGCCGACACCGGACTCCGTCTCGATCGCGCCCTTCTCGCCGACGAGCCGGATGTCGACGGTGGCGGGGGCGGAGTCGCCGTTGACCAGGCCGACGTAGTCGGAGCGGCCCGGCCCGGTGCTCGCACCGGCGAACCAGAAGTCGGTGCCGGAGGGCGCGCAGTCGAGGCCGTACAGGCCGATCCGGGAGGGATCGCTGATCGTCGTGGTCTGCGAGACGCTGAAGCCGGGCGCGTAGGCGCCGGTGCCGACGGCGGCGCTGCCGGGGGCCTCCTGGGGGGCGGCCTGGCCGGTCACCGGCACGCCGGCCTTGGCGAGGCTCAGCCGGGCGTCGGCCGGGGCCGCGGCGGACGGCGCCGCGGAGGCGGAGGCCGACGCCGGGGCGGACGTCTTCGCGGACGCGCTCGGGGAACTGCTCGGCGAGCCGCTCGGGGACGGGCGCGCGGAGCCGCCCGCGGACGGCGAGGCGGCGGGCGCCGCGGCCGCGGGCGGGACGACGTCGGAGACGTACCCGCTGCCGCCCGTTGCCGTGCCGCTCGCGCCGGCCGGACTGAAGACGGTGAGCGCGGTGCTCCCGAGCAGGCCCTGGACGGGCGCCGGGCAGAGCAGCGAGGTCCGCTCGACCTGCGCGCTGGTGACGCCCTTCGGGCTGTCGGCCGCCGACGGGTCGGCGGGCGGCCGCAGCTCCGCGATGCCGAAGACGACGCCGAGCACGGCCGCCGCCGCCAGCAGGGACTGTCCGGTGCGGCTGCCGCCGGGCAGTCCGCCGAGGCCGGGGCGCTTGATCGCGGGTGCCTTGATGCTGGGCTTCTTCATCGCGGGTCAGTTCCCCGTTCCGTGGTGGTGCGGGTGCCCGCCGTTGTCGTAGCCGTCGTGGTGCGTCGCGTTCGGGTCGTAGTACGGGTCGCCCGGCTGCGGGGCGGGTGCCCACCCCTGCTGCTGCTCCTCCGGCGGGTAGCCCTGGCCCTGGTCCTGGCCCTGGTAGGGCTGCTGGTCGTAGCCGTAGGGCGCGTACGGGTCGGCGTACTGCGTGCCGTCGTGGCCGGGCCCGGGCTGCTCGTAGCCCTGCTGCTGGTCGTAGCCCTGCTGCTGCTCGTAGCCGCCCTGGTACGGCTGCTGCTCGTACCCCTGCTGCTCGTAGCCGCCCTGGTACGGCTGCTGCTCGTAGCCGGGGGCGGGCTGCTCCTGGGCCGGCTGCTGCTGCTCCCAGCCGTACGTGTCCTGGTAGCCGCTCTGGTAGGGGTCGGCCTGGTACGGGTCGGCGTAGGTCTCGGCCTGGTCCGGGTCGCCGTCGGGGGCGTCGCCCTGGTGCGGGATGCCCGCGTAGACCCCGGCCTCGGCCTCCGTGCCGTCGCCCTCGCCGCGCTCGGCCATGCGGCGGGCGCGGCGGCTGCCGGGGAGGGGAGCCTCGGCGGCCGCGGCGAGCGCCTGGGCGGCGACCACGTCCTCGGGGAGGTCGTCGTCCTTGTGGTTGCGGCGGCCCGGCAGGGCGAGGACGAGCACGACGAGGCCGAGCAGCAGCTGGGCGGTGATCCAGCCGGTGTGGGCGACGCTGCCCGAGCGGGTCACGACGAGCTTGCCGCCGTCGGCGGGCAGGGTGAAGGCCTGGGCCCAGTCGCCGTCCAGGGTGGTCGGCTCCAGGGCGGTGCCGTCCAGGGTGGCCTGCCACTCGGGGCCGGCCTGCTCGGCGAGGCGCAGGACCCGGCCGGCGGGACCGGCGGGGATCCGGGTGACGATGTCGTGGGCGCCGGAGGGCACCGGGACGTCGGCCCCGCCCTTGGGCGAGGTGATGACGGCGCGGGTGGCCTCGGCGCCGGTGACCTGCCAGATGGCGATGCCCTTGCCCTGGCTGAGGCGGGTGATGCCGGGAGTGGTGTCGAGGACGTCGCGGACCTTGGCGATCAGCGGATCCCTGACCTCGACGTACGCGATGCCGTAACGGGCGAGGGCGTGCGCCTGGTCGCCGCCGGAGCCGGAGAGCAGGCGGCCGGTGACGCCGGTGAGGTCCTGGTCCGCAGCGGCGTCGACGGTGGCCTCGGCCTGGCCGAGGGTCAGGCCGGAGTCGCGGACGAGGGCGTAGCCGACGGCGGTGCCGTCGGCCCGCCCGGAGAGCACGAGGGTGCGGGAGCGGTCGGTGGTGCCGGCCTGCTCCGCGATGAAGGCGGGCAGCATGGCCTCGCGGCTGCGCTGCAGCGGGCCGTCGGCCCCGGCGACGGCCCACCACAGCGCGTTGCCCAGCGGGGCGAGGACGGCGGTGGCGAGGACCAGTGCGGCGACGGGCTGGCGCCAGCCGAAGGCGATGCCGGAGACGCGGGCGTTGGCGCCGTCGGCGCCGATCGCGGCGGCCGCGAGGAGCGCGACGCCGGTCAGCAGGGTGGCCGGGCCGGCCCAGGCGGCGACGGCGGGGCCGCCGGAGGCGGGGGTGACGGCGGTGCCGGCGACCACGACGGCGAAGAGCAGGCCGGCTCCGGCCGCGCCCCACGCCGCGAGGACGGCACGGCGGCGGTCGGCGCGCAGCAGGGCGGCGAGGGCCGCCAGGACGATGCCGGCGGAGAGCCAGACCGGCGGGGTGCCGGCGCCGCCGGGGTTGGCCAGCAGCAGGCCGGCCGGGGTGGCGGCGTGTCCGCTGAAGCCGGGCACGCCGGCCTCCAGCAGCAGGCGCGACGGGTGGGCGAGCACCTGGAGCGACCACGGGGCGAGGATGAGGACGGGCACGCCGAGCACGACCAGCACGCGCAGGCCCAGCAGGCGCAGCGCGGCCGGGCCGGAGCCGAAGGCGCCGCCGCGGAGCACCGCGTGGACGAGGGCGGCGAGGCTGAGCGGCAGGGCGATGGCCCAGGCGAGCGGGACGAACGCGGTGGAGAGCGTCAGCATGAAGGCGGCCATCCACACCGGCCGCCAGCCGGGGCGGGCGCCCTTGGCGGCGCTCTCGCTACGGATGCCGAGGCCGGCCGAGATGGCCGCGGCGCGGGCCAGCGGCGGCAGCAGCACGGCGAGGACGGCGGTGCCGATGCGGCCCTGGGCGATCGCGCCGGTCGCGGCGGGCAGCAGCGCGTACGTGGCGCTGGCCCAGGCCCGGACGATCTTGGACTCGATCAGCGGGCGGGAGACCAGGTAGGCGCTGACCGCGGCGAGCGGCACCGCCAGGACGACGATCAGGCTGAGCGCGAGGTTGGCGTTGCCGAACATCGCGCCGGAGAGGACGGCGAGGACGGCGAGGTACGGCGGGGTGGCGGCGGTGGAGCCGGTCCCGACGGGCTGCCAGGGGTCGGCGTAGGCGTTCCACAGGCCGGCCACGCCGTCGGTGGCGGGCAGCAGGGCGCCGCCGAAGAGGTCGCCGGTGCCGAGCAGACTGCGGCAGGCGGCGAGGGCGAAGATCAGGAGGGCGGTGAAGAGCAGCGGCGCGGGGCGCCGGGCGAGCTTCTTCAGCAGCACGAACTGCTCGACGACGAGGTCGTCCGCGTCGTCGTCGCCGGGCCCGGACTCGACGGTGCCGTGGCGTCCGGCTCCGGCGTCGTCGGCGCCGCCGATGCCGAGCGAGGAGATCGCCGTCTCGACGGCGAGCCGGGCGGTGGCGCCCGGGGCGGGGAAGAGCGTGCGGTCGTCGAGCGCCTCGGCGGAGCGGGTGCGCTTGCGGCGCGACCGGGCGGTGAGCAGCCGGGGCAGGCGGATGAGCTCGTGGTTGAGGCCGGCGAGTTCGTCGTAGGCCTGGCGGGGGTCCTTGCCGACGAGGTTGGCGAGGACCCGCAGCAGGGTGCCGAGGACGAGCCTCAGCAGCACGTACGGGAAGAGCGCGCCGCGGCTGTTGGCGAGCAGGGTGTAGACGGCGCCGGCCTTGTCGACCCGGTGCGGGTGGGCGGCACCGCAGTCGATGGAGCGGCGTTCGCGGCTGGCGGCCTCGGCGTGGCGGAGCACGGCGTCGGGGGCGACGACGACGCGGTGGCCGGCGGCGTTGACCCGCCAGCAGAAGTCGGTGTCGTCCCGCATGAGCGGGAGCGCCTTGTCGAAGCCGCCGAGCTCCTCGAAGACGTCGCGGCGCACGAGCATGCCGGCGGTGGAGACGGCGAGCACCGGCCGGACCTGGTCGTGCTGGCCCTGGTCCTGCTCGCGGCGGTCGAGGCCGGTCCAGCGGCGGCCGGAGCGGGCGATGGTGACGCCGACCTCCAGGAGCTGCCGGCGGTCGTACCAGCTGCGCAGCTTGGGGCCGACGACGGCGGCGCTGGGGGTGGAGTCGGCGACCTGGAGGAGTCGGCGGAGGGCGTCGGTCTGGGGTTCGCAGTCGTCGTGGAGCAGCCAGAGCCACTCGACGGGCCGGCTCTCGCGCGGGCCGGAGCGGCCGAGGTCGTCGTCCTGGCGGCCGAGGGGGTCGCCGAAGTCGTCCCAGCCGCCGGTGACGGGGTCGTAGCCGGAGGGGTCGAGGCTGTAGGGGAGGTCCTCGGGCCGCAGCGGCGGGCTGTTGAAGACGGCCTGGGCGACGGCGTTGCCGAAGCCGGAGCGGCGGCCGAGCACGAGGGGGCCGCTCTCGGGCAGCCAGTCGCCGAGGGTGTCCTGGAGGAGCTGCGGGGAGTCGTCCGTGGAGCCGGTGTCGACGGCGAGGATGCGCTGCACGGGCCGGTCCTGGCCGAGCAGGCCGGCCAGCGCCTGGGGCAGCCAGCGGGCACCGTCGTGCGAGACGATGACGGCGGTGACCAGGTGGCGCGGGTAGGCGGGTGGCCGGGCAGCGGAGAAGCCGCTCTGGTGGCTGTAGACAGTCATCGAGTTCGCGGGCCCCAGGTTTTGTCGGCGGACGCAGCCGGTGGACGACGGCGGGTGGTGCGCGGTGCCGTCCGGTGGAGGCCGAGGTCACCGGGGCTGCCGGTGGGGGCGGGGCGGGCGGCGGTGCGCGGGCGCCGGATGACGAGCACCCGGATGGCGCACCACACTAACGGCTCTGCCGAGCGGCGGCGGAGGCGGTCCTGGGGGAAGGGCGGGTGCGGGGACGCGAAAGCGCCCCACCGTTCGGTGGGGCGCCCGGCACAGCTGGGATCTGGGCCCGTCAGACCGCGCTCTTCTTGAGACGTCGGCGCTCGCGCTCGGACAGGCCGCCCCAGATGCCGAAGCGCTCGTCGTTGGCGAGGGCGTACTCCAGGCATTCGGAGCGGACCTCACAGGCGAGGCAGACCTTCTTGGCCTCCCGGGTCGAGCCGCCCTTCTCGGGGAAGAAGGACTCGGGATCGGTCTGGGCGCAGAGTGCGCGCTCCTGCCAGCCGAGTTCCTCCTCTTCGTCCTCTTCGATGCCGTCACCGATCAAAAGCTCAAAGAGCTCGCTCATCTGGCGCGCCTCCTCTGCCCCTCTTGGCGTCCCCGTGGTGTTGCCGTTGCCTGAGCGGCGGAACGACACGAGTGAAATTACAGTTGCGCCACTCTGGCCCAGTCAAGCCGAGCTCTGGTATTGGGTCGAGGATTCACTCCCCGGAACCAAGCCACCACCAAAAGTGCACACATCCCGACAACCCGGACATTCGACCGGAGTGGGCGCAACCATCCGAAGGATCCCGGGAACCCGACACGCGGCCGGCGCCGGCCGACCGTCCGGACGACCCCCCGATCGACTCCTCGATCATGGGGACGCCGGGGGCGGCGATCCGGTTGCCCGGGTACCGGGCTGCCTTCCCGGCGATCTTCGCATCGAAACCTAGAGGCGGATTTATCACTCCATCCGGTGGTTCATGCCTGATGCGACCCGAATGTCCGGGAGATCGGGTTGACACCCCCGCACCTCGTGCGGTCTCCTTGCTCCCATGTCAGAGTTCGCCCCCCGCCGCGACGGCCGCCAGGCCGTGGTCACGCGCGCCGCGAGCTCGCTCTGTTGTTGCCTCTGTTCCCGCTGTATCTAGGCGCCCGCGTCCCACGAGCGCCGGCCACAGCCCGAACATCGAGGCCGCCCGCGCGAACCACGTCCCCGAATCTCCGCGGATCGGCTGCACCCCGACCGACCCGGACGATCCGAGGACCCCCGTGCGAATGCCCCGCATCCGTCAGCGCAACCGCGACCGCAGGAAGAACCTCCTCCGCGCCGCCCCCGCCGTGCAGATCGCGGCCCCCCGCCACCCGTGGGCCGACGGCCTGAGCGACGTCTCCATCGCCGGCGACCCGCTGGCCTTCCCGCACCTCGCCCGCACCGACCTGCCGCACCACCCCACCACCGTCGCCGGCTACGCCCGGCTCGTCCGCGAGATCGCCGCCGACCGCGCCCGCTGGGAGCCCCTCGTCGCGTACGACGCGCTCACCCGCTGGTACGAGCGGCTGGAGACCGGCCCGGGCTACGAGGTGTGGCTGCTCAGCTGGCTGCCCGGGCAGGGCAGCGGCTTCCACGACCACGGCGCGTCCTCCGGCGTGATGACCGTCGTGCAGGGCGAGCTCACCGAGCGCTCCCTCACGCACGCCGGCGAGGGCAGCCGGGCGCTGCGACCGGGCGGGCAGCGGGTGTTCTCCTCCGGCTACCTGCACGAGGTGGTCAACGCCTCGCTGGAGCCGGCCGTCTCGATCCACCTGTACTCCCCCGGCCTGACCGAGATGAACCAGTACGGCGCGGCCGTGCCGGAGCGGCAGCCCGAGCCGCGGTGAGCGCCCGGCGGACTGGCAGGATGGCCCCATGCGCATCGTGGCACTGGCTGGCGGAATCGGTGGGGCGCGCTTCCTGCGCGGACTGAAGGAGGCCGTCGCCCCCGGCGACGAGATCACCGTCATCGGCAACACCGGTGACGACATCCACCTCTTCGGACTCAAGGTCTGCCCCGACCTCGACACCGTGATGTACACCCTCGGCGGGGGCATCCACGAGGAGCAGGGCTGGGGCAGGGCCGACGAGACGTGGTCCGTCAAGGAGGAGATGAAGGCGTACGGCGTCGGGCCCGAGTGGTTCGGGCTCGGCGACCGCGACTTCGCCACGCACATCGTCCGCACCCAGATGCTCGCCGCCGGGTACCCGCTCAGCGCGGTCACCGAGGCGCTGTGCGACCGCTGGCGGCCGGGCGTGCGGCTCATCCCGATGAGCGACGACCGGGTCGAGACGCACGTGCGGATCACCGACGAGCAGGGCACCCGGGCCGTGCACTTCCAGGAGTACTGGGTGCGGCTGCACGCCGAGGTCGAGGCCGAGGCGATCGTCGCGGTCGGCGCGGACACCGCGAAGCCCGCGCCCGGCGTGCTGGAGGCGATCGCCGCGGCCGACGTCGTCCTGCTGCCGCCGTCCAACCCGGTGGTGTCGATCGGCACCATCCTCGGCGTGCCCGGCATCCGGCACGCGCTCGTCTCCGCCGCGGCCCCGGTGGTCGGCCTCTCGCCGATCATCGGGGGCGCGCCGGTGCGCGGCATGGCCGACAAGGTGCTCGCCGCGGTCGGCGTCGAGGCCGGGGCGGAGGCCGTCGCCCGGCACTACGGCGCCGACCTGCTCGACGGCTGGCTGGTCGACACCGCCGACGGGGCGGCCGTCGCCGGGGTGGAGGCGGCCGGCATCCGCTGCCGGGCGCTGCCGCTGCTGATGACGGACGTGCCGGCGACCGCCGCGATGGCCCGCGCCGCGCTGGAGCTCGCCGCCGAGGTGCGCGCGTGAGCCTGCAGGTCGTGCCGGTCACCGGCCTGCCCGAGGTGCCGCCCGGGGCCGACCTCGCCGCGCTCATCGCCGAGCACGGGGACTTCGAGGACGGCGACATCCTGCTCGTCACCTCGAAGATCGTCAGCAAGGCCGAGGGGCGCCTGCTGCACGCCGCCGACCGGGAGGCCGCGATCGACGCCGAGACCGTGCGCGTCGTCGCCCGCCGCGGCCCGGCCCGGATCGTCGAGAACCGCAACGGCCTGGTGATGGCCGCCGCCGGCGTCGACGCCTCCAACACGCCGCCCGGCACCGTGCTGCTGCTGCCCGAGGACCCGGACGCCTCCGCCCGCGGCCTGCGCAAGCGCCTCCAGGAGCTCACCGGCCGCCGGCTCGCCGTGATCGTCACCGACACCTTCGGCCGTCCGTGGCGCACCGGCCTCACCGACGTCGCGATCGGCGCGGCGGGCCTGTCCGTCCTGGAGGACCACCGCGGCCGCACCGACGGCCACGGCAACCCGCTGCAGCTCACCGTCACCGCCACCGCCGACGAGCTCGCCGCCGCGGGCGACCTGGTGAAGGGCAAGTCCACCGGCACGCCGGTCGCCGTCGTCCGCGGGCTCGCCGGGCTCGTCACCGCCGAGGACGGCGACGGCGCCCGGGAGCTCGTCCGCCCCGCCGCCGACGACATGTTCCGGCTCGGCACCTCCGAGGCGCTGCGGCAGGCGGTGACGCTGCGGCGCACCGTCCGCGCCTTCACCGCCGAGCCCGTCGACCCGGGCGCGGTCCGCCGTGCGGTCGCCGCCGCCGTGACCGCGCCGGCCCCGCACCACACCACTCCCTGGCGGTTCGTGCTGCTGGAGAGCGCCGGGGCGCGCACCCGCCTGCTCGACGCGATGCTCGACGCCTGGCGCCGCGACCTGCGCGAGCTCGACGGCTGGGACGACGCGAAGGTCGCCCGCCGCACCGCCCGCGGCGACGTCCTGCGCAACGCCCCGTACCTGGTGGTGCCCTGCCTGGTGATGGACGGCTCGCACGCCTACCCGGACGCCCGCCGGGCCGCCGCCGAACGCGAGATGTTCACCGTGGCGATCGGTGCCGCCGTGCAGAACCTGCTGGTCGCCCTCACCGGCGAGGGCTACGGCTCCGCGTGGGTGTCGTCGACGATGTTCTGCCGCGACACCGTCCGCGCCGTGCTCGACCTCCCGGACGGCTGGGACCCGATGGGCGCCGTCGCCGTGGGCCGGCCCGCCGAGGCGCCGAAGGAGCGTCCGGACCGCACCGCCGAACCGTTCCTGACGGTGCGCTGAGCCCTACCGGCCCCGGTGGTCCTCCGGGCTCAGCCGGGGCCCGTGGCGCGGCGCACGGGCGCCGGTGAGGCCGATCAGCCGGCAGAGCCGGTGGCGCTGCGGCCGGTACGGCTCCAACAGCTCCAGCATCTGCGCGTCGTCGCTGCGCGGCCGCCCCGCCAGTGCCCAGCCGACCAGGTTCGGCAGGTGGAAGTCGCCGACCGACACCGCGTCGGGGTCGCCCGCCGCGCGCTGCAGGGTCTCCGCCGCCGTCCACGGGCCGACGCCGGGCACCGCCGTCAGCCGGGCGAAGGCCTCCGCGTGACCGAACGCCCCGGCCTCCTCCATCCGGGGTGCGATCCGGGCCGCCCGCACCACCGTCGCCGACCGCTTCGGGTCGACCCCGGCACGGTGCCACTCCCAGCTCGGGATCGTCGCCCAGTCGCGGGCGGACGGCGCCGCCCGCAGCCCGGGCTGCGGTCCGGGTGCCGGGGTGCCGAAGTCCCGCAGCAGCGTCCGCCAGGCGCGGTACGCCTCCAGGGTGGTGACCTTCTGCTCCAGGATCGCGGGCACCAGCGACTCCATCACCAGCCCCGTCCTGGCCAGCCGCACCCCGGGGTGGCCGCGCTGCGCGTCCCGCAGCGGGCCGGGCGGCACCACCAGGGCGGCGGGGTCGTCCTCGGCGCCGAGCAGCCGCGGCAGGGCCTCCAGCAGCCAGTCGGCGCCCGCTCCCCACGCCCGGGCCTCGATCTCGCCGGCCTGCGCGGCGATGCGGAGCGTGCCGACGCCGCCGGGGGTGCGGGAGGCCCGCCAGTACGCGCCGTCGGCGCCGGCGTGGAAGGACGGGTCGGCCGGGCCGCGGCGCAGCGGGAAGAGGGTGCGGCCGAGGTCGAGCGGGTATCCGGGGCGCCACCGCCGTACCGTGCCCGGCATCGCCCGTCACTCCCTCGTGTGCGGCCTCCCCGCCGTCCGGGTGGCCTGTCGTCCGCGGGGAACGATACG
>NZ_BPRL01000092.1:0-18133 GCF_045862635.1 Kitasatospora sp. NE20-6 | reverse complement strand
CGACGCCCGGACGGCGGACGGCGGACGGCGGACGGCGGACGGCCGGACCTGCCGCGGGTGGGCGGCGGGTCCGGCCGGGGTCGGGGGGTCGGCGGGATCGCTCCCGGGTGCGGGGCCGGCGGGGTTCACCGGCCCTGGAGGTGGGCGGCCCAGGAGCGGATGTCGTCGAGCCGGGTGTACAGGGCTTCGCCGGGGCACTCGGTGTTGAAGGCGTCCCGGTGGCCGGAGACCGACTTGAACTGCACCGAGGTGCCCTTCTTGTACTTGCTCCCGTCGGAGGCCGAGACGAGGGTGGCGGTGCCCTGGGCGTCCTTGCCGGTGAGGCCGAGCTTCCACGCGGCGATCTGCGAGACGCCGTCCACCTGTGCCTGCGGCGCCTGTGCGGAGACGTACGTGCCGAGGGCGGCGACGCCCGCGGAGTTGGTGTTGAAGCCCAGGGTGTGGGCGCCGAGCACCGGTTCGGCGACGCCGCCCGCGCGGCCCTCGTAGATGGTGCCGCAGCGGTCGACCAGGAAGTTGTAGCCGATGTCCCGCCAGCCGAGGCTCTTCACGTGGTACTGGTAGATCGACCGGATCATCTTGGGGGCGTCGGTGCAGGCGTAGTCGTTGGTCGTGTCGGTGTGGTGGACGAAGACCGCCCGGACGTCGCCGGTGTAGCCGAAGCCGCTCTCGCGGATCGACTCGTCGGCGCCCCAGCCCGCACGGGTGACGATGCCCGGCCGGGGCGCGGCACCGCCCGCGCGCAGACCGGGTTCGGCCGGCCGGGGGGCGGGGGCCGCCACCGGATCGGCGCCGGGGTCGACGAGTTCGGCCCGCAGCCCGGCCGGGAAGGGGCGGGTGCCCGCGGTGACCCGGACGGCGACGCCGTCGCTCGGCCCGACCCACAGCGGCGCGGTCGCGCCGCGGCCGGTGAGTTCGTCCGGGCGGTCGTCCCGGTCGGCCTCCAGGTCGTACCAGTCGCCCCACCGGCCCGTCAGGGCGCTGCGGGTGCGGACCTGCACGCCGCCGTCGAGGACTTCGGCCGGGTCGTCCCAGCTGACGCCGACGAGGGCGAAGGAGGCCGTGGGGCGCGGGCCGATGTCGCGCAGGGTGTCGGGCCCGCGGAGCGACGACTCCAGCGGGACGGTGGTGACGCCGCCGGTGCCGGGGTCCGCGTGGGCGGGCACGGCGGCCAGGGTCGTCAGCAGCAGGGTGGTCGTGGTGGCGGCCGCCGCGAGGGCGGCCCGTCGTTCAAGGCGCATAAATCGGATATTGACGGCAAAAAACCTGAGCCGCCACGTCGCCCGCCCGACCCGGACTCCCCTGCCGGACGAGGACACCGAGGCCGTAGGCTGGACCGCACCATGACTGCGCCTTTCGCTGCCGACGCCCGCATCCCCGCCGAGCTGCTGCACGCCTACCTGCGCTCCGGGGCCCCCGATGCCGACCCCTCGCGTCCGCTGGTCACCTTCTACGACGACTCGACCGGCGAGAGAGTCGAGCTGTCCGCGAAGACCTTCGACAACTGGGTCGCGAAGACCGCCAACCTCCTTCAGGACGAGCTCAACGCAGGCCCGGACGACCGGGCCGTGCTGCTGCTCCCGGCCCACTGGCAGAGCGCGGTGTGGCTGCTCGCCTGCTGGTCCGTCGGGGTGACCGCCCTGCCCGGCGGCGACCCCGCCGACGCCGACCTCGTGGTCAGCGGACCGGACGGACTGGAGGCCGCGGCGGCCTGTTCCGGCGAACGGGTGGCGCTGGCCCTCCGTCCGCTCGGCGGCCGCTTCCCCCAGCGCCCCGACGGGTTCCTCGACTACGCCGCCGAGGTGCCCGGCCAGGGCGACCGCTTCGCGCCGTACTCCCCGCCGAACCCGGAGGCGCCGGCGCTGGAGACCGAGATCGACGGGCTGCCGCTGAAACTGACCGGCGAACAGACCGTGCAGCTCGCCCGGGAGGGCGCGGCACGCCTCGGCATCGGGGTCGGCGACCGGGTGATGTCCACGCTGGCGTACGACGACTGGGCCGGGCTGGAGGCCGGGCTGCTGGCGCCGCTCGCCGCCGGCGCGTCGGTCGTGCTCTGCCGGAACTCCGACGCGCTGACGGCCGATCAGTGGGAGAAGCGGGTCGAGGCCGAACGGGTGACCCTGCGGCTCGGCTGAGCCGAACGGACCATCACCCCGCCCGCACCGCCCCCGAAGCCCTCACCCCGCCCGCACCGCCCCCCGAAGCCCTCGCCCAGCCCCTGCCCTCGCCCCTGCCCTCGAACGGAACGCCCGCGTACGGACCGTCCTTCCGGGACCTCCGAACACGTGGGCGTTCCGTCCGTTCCGAGGGTTCATCACCCCGGGGAGAAAACACCGCATGCGGGCCGAAACGGACGCGGGCTCGTCTAGGGTGTCCGAGGTGAACAGCGGACACCGTCGTCCGGGGGACGCTCCGGGCGCCTCCCCCCGCACGGCCGGCCCGGCCGGTCCCGGGCCCGACGACCACGCTCCCGCCCAGGCGCCCTTCCAGGACTGCACGGCGGGCGACCGCCGCCGGAGAGCCGCCCCCGCCGCGGACGGCCGGGCCGCCCGGCGGCGCGGCCGCAGGTCGGCGGAGCGCAGCCGCAGGGCCCTGCGCTGGACGGCGGTCTCCGCCGCACTGGCCCTGGTCGCGGGGTGCGGCGGCGCCTACTTCGCCTACCGGCACTTCAACGGGAACATCGCCTCCGTCGACGTCCACGTCGGCGCGGAGGCCGAACGGCCGCGGGCGATCGAGGGCGCGCTCAACATCCTGGTGATCGGCACCGACAGCCGGGTGGGACTCGGCCGCCGGTACGGCGACGAGGGCGGCACCGGGCACGCGGACACCACGCTGCTGTTCCACGTCGCGAAGGACCGCAGCAACGCCACCGTGATCAGCATCCCCCGGGACCTCATGGTGCAGATCCCGGAGTGCCGCACCGGCAGCCTCCGGATCCCCGGGGAGCGGCGGGCCATGTTCAACGCCAGCCTCGGCGAGGAGGGCCGCGACCCCGGTTGCACCTGGACGACCGTGGAGAAGCTGACGGGCATCCACATCGACCACTTCATGATGGTGAACTTCGAGGCCGTCAAGTCGCTCTCGACCGCCGTCGGCGGCGTCGAGGTCTGTGCCGCGAAGAACATCGACGACCCGGACTCCCACCTGAGGATGACGAAGGGCCGGCACGTCGTGCAGGGCGAGGAGGCGCTCGCGTTCGTCCGCACCCGGCACGCGGTCGGCCTGGGCGGCGACCTCACCCGGATCCCCCTGCAGCAGCAGTTCCTCTCCTCGATGATCCGGAAGATCAAGAGCAGCGACACGCTGACCAGCCCCACCAAGCTCTTCCAGCTCGCGGACGCCGCCACCAAGGCGCTCACCGTCGACTCCGGCATCGACGACGTCCGCCGGCTCAAGGACCTCGCGGTCGAACTCAGCCGGGTCGACACCGGGACCATCACCTTCACCACCGTGCCGGTCGTGGACGACCTGCGGGACCGTGACCGGCTCGCGCTGCGCCAGCCCGACGCCGCACAGCTCTTCGCCCTGATCGCGGCCGACCGGTCGATCGAGGCGGGGGCCGCGCCGCCCACCCCCACGGCCGGCGGCACGGCCGCCACCCCGGCGGGCCGCTCGACCACCGCCCCCGTCAGCCGTTCGTCCGTCAGGCCGCCGGTGCCGGCGCTGCTCGACCCGTCCGGGATCGAGGTGACGGTGCGCAACGGCACCGGTGTCGGCCGACAGGCCGGCCAGGCCACCGCGGACCTCCGGGCGAAAGGCTTCACCCAGGCCACCGTGGGCGGCAACGCCCGCGCCGCGGCGTCGAGTTCGGTCGGCTACCCGGCCGGCCGGGCCAAGGAGGCCGCCGCCCTGGCCGCCGCCCTCGGACTGCCCGCCGGCTCCGTACGGCAGAGCACCTCGCTCGACACCGGGGACGCCCTGGTCGTCGTCCTCGGCCGGGACTACACCGCGACGGCGACCCCCGGCGCCGCGGCCGGAGGCCCCTCCGGCGCATCGGCGGCCGGCACACCCTCCCCGGTGCCGGTGCCGACCGCCCCGCCGAAGAACCTCCAGCGGGTCCAGGCGGACGACGAGGACGTGTGTGCGCGGTAACGGCCGGACCGGGCCGGTGTCCGCCGCGTCACGATCATTTCTGTAACCTTTCGCCCGCCCGCTGCGTCTTGTGTGTAGACCGACCGGCCGCAGAGCGCCCCGGCCGAGGCCCGTCCCGGGGGTGATCCCCCCGGCACGATCCGGCCCCGCGGCCGCCGGCCGGTCCGGGACCACCCCTGCCGGCCGACCGGCGCAGGGACACGAGGAGCGGCGGGAGCAGCATGACGAGCGTGGAGCCGATACCCGGCGGCAGGGCTGCCGTCCGCCGGGCCCGGCAGGGCGGGAACGGATCGCGGCGCAGGCAGCGGGCCCGCCGCTGGCTGCGCATCACGGCCATCACCACGGGCGCCACCCTGGTCGCCGGGTGCGGCGCGGGCTACCTCTACTACCAGCACCTCAACGGCAACATCAGGTCCGGCACCAAGAACCTGACGGACGAACAGGGCGCCCGGACCGCCCCGAACGCCAAGGGGCAGACGCCGCTCAACATCCTGATGATCGGCACCGACAGCCGCGGCTCCAGCGAGAACGTCGCCCTCGGCGGTTCCGCCGACGAGGCGTCCCGCCCCGGCCTGGCCGACGTCCAGATGCTGCTGCACGTCTCCGCGGACCGCAGCAACGCCTCGATGATCAGCATCCCGCGCGACACCATGGTCGACATCCCGGCCTGCCGCGACGAGAAGGGCACGAAGTACCCCGCGGTGAAGCACACCGCCATCAACGAGGCGCTGGCCCGCGGCGGCCCCGGCTGCGTCGTGGGCACCTGGATCGGCCTGACCGGACTCGACATCGACCACTACATGGTCGTCGACTTCGGCGGCGTCGTCCGGATGGCCGACGCCGTCGGCGGCGTGCCCGTCTGCGTGGACCGCAACATGTACGACCGCTACCGGCCCGGCCACGGCGGCACCGGCCTCAAGCTGCCCGAGGGCACCACCCGGGTCACGGGCGAGAACGCCCTCAAGTGGCTGCGCACCCGCGACGCCTGGGGCTCCGACCTCGGCCGCACCAAGGCCCAGCACATGTACCTCAGCTCGATGATCCGCGAGCTCAAGTCCGGCGGGCGGCTCACCGACCCCGGCCAGCTGATGACGCTCGCCGAGGCGGCGACGAAGTCGCTCACGGTCGACAAGCCGCTCGCGGACCTGAAGGCGATCTACGACCTCGGCACCGACCTGCGCGGCGTGCCCACCGAGCGCACCACCACGCTCACCGTGCCGGTGGTCGCCGACCCGGCCAACCCGACGGCGAAGCTGCTGCTCAAGCAGACCGAGGTGAAGCAGATCTGGAGGATGCTGCTCGCCGACACCCCGCTCGACGGCAAGGGCGCGGCGGCCGGGCAGGCCTCCGCCGCCCCGTCGCCGTCGCCTTCCCCGGCGGCGTCCGACGGCGGCGCCGCCCCCGCGAGGAGCACGATCGCGGTCAGCGTGCAGAACTCCTCGGGCACCGAGGGCCGGGCCGCGGAGGTGCGGAACGCCCTGACCGCGGCCGGGTTCGCGAAGGCCTCCCTGACCGGCAACGGCACGGCCCGCGACACCACCCGGCTCACCTACGGCGCCGGGCACCGGGCCGAGGCGCAGGCCGTGGCGGCCGCGCTGAACCTGCCCGCCGACGCCCTGGTGGAATCCGGCACGTCCCGGACGCTGGGCCTGTCGATCGGCAGGGACTGGACCGCCGGGACGGCGTTCACCCCGGCCGCCGCGCCCACCGCACTGCCGAAGTCGGTGGACGCGGAGACCTCGGACAACGACAGGAGCTGCATGGAGGTCGTGCCGCAGGGCGGCCTCTACACCTACTGAGGGCCCGTACCTACTGAGGGCCCGTCACGCCCCGTCCGCCGGGCCCCGTCCGGCGGTGGCGGACGGGGCGAGCAGGCCGTCGCTCTCGACGTACTCCTCGCCGGTCCGCGGGCAGCGCCAGCGGTCCCCGCCGGCCGGCTCCAGCGGTTCACCGGCCCGGCCGACCCACTTGATCCGGCGGGCGGGCACGCCGGCGACCAGTGCGAAGTCCGGGACGTCGCGGTGGACGACCGCCCCGGCGGCGACCAGCGCCCAGCGGCCCACCGTGACCCCGGCGACCAGCACCGCACGGCCGCCGATCGAGCAGCCCTGCCGGAGCGTCACCCCGCGGGCGTGCCAGTCGTCCCCGCGCTTGAGCCTGCCCTCGGGGTCGACCGAACGCGGGTACAGGTCGTTGGTCAGCACGGCCGCCGGGCCGACGAACACGCCGTCCTCGACCACCGCGGGCTCGTAGACGAGCGCGTGGTTCTGGAGCTTGACCCGGTCGCCCAGGCGGACGCCCGGGCCGACGTACGCGCCGCGGCCGATGATGCACTCGGCGCCGATCTCGGCGTGCTCACGCACCTGCGCCAGGTGCCAGACGGTGCTGCCGGGGCCGATCACGGCCCGCTCGTCGACGTCGGCGGTCGGCTCGATCCGGACGTCCGCCGGACGCGGCGGCGGCACGTCGGCCCCCTCAGGAATCCCCATGGCGCGACGATAGTGCCCGGGTGCCCGTGGAGGGGGCCGTTCGGCGCGGGCGCCCGGGCCTTCCCGGCCCGTGGCACCCCCGGCTCAGGCCTTTTCGATCCGCGGCGCCATCGGCTCGGGCCGCTTGCTGGCGATCACCCGGCGGGCCAGCTTGCGCGGCGAGGTGAGGAAGCCGAAGCCCCAGCTCATGTGCATGGTGGCGAGCGCCACCGGCAGCTGCAGGCGGGCGCGGGCCGACAGCCCTCGGCCCTCGACCACCGAGCCGCCGAGGATGCCCAGCACGTAGCCGCCGGGCACCACCAGGAAGGCCGGGTGGACCGCGGCACCGAGCACCAGGCCGGCCGCGCAGGCCAGCAGGGCGGCCGGCGGCGCGAGGTAGCGGAGGTTGACCGAGCCGCGGTGGTAGCGGGTGACGACCCGGCGCCACCGGCCGTAGTCCTTGTACTGCTTGGCGAGCGCCCGCACGCTGGGCCGCGGCCGGTAGGTGACCCGCAGCTGCGGGGTGAACCAGATCAGGCCGCCGTTCTGGCGGATGCGGTAGTTGAGCTCCCAGTCCTGGGCGCGGACGAACTCCTCGTTGTAGCCGCCCTGCTGCTCCAGCACCTCGCGGCGGAACACGCCGAGGTAGACCGTCTCGGCCGGGCCGGCCAGGCCGCCGGTGTGGAAGGCCGCGTTGCCGACGCCGATCCTGGAGGTCATGGCGGCGGCGACCGCCTTCTCCCACTCGCTCTCGCCCTCGGCGTGCATGACGCCACCGACGTTGGCGGCCTCCATCGCGCCGAGCAGCCGGACGGCGGTGTCGACGTACCCCGGTGTCAGCAGACCGTGCCCGTCGACGCGTACCACGATGGGGTGATGCGAGCCGCGGATGGCCGCGTTCAGGCCGGCCGGGGTGCGGCCGGTGGGGTTGGGCACCGTCCGGACCCTCGGGTCCTCGGCGACGAGCGCTGCGGCGATCTCGTCCGTCCGGTCGGTGGACGGGCCGAGGGCGATCACGACCTCGATGTCGCCGGCGTAGTCCTGCTCCAGGATCCGCAGGACGGCGGTGCGCAGGTGACGTTCCTCGTTGAGCACCGGCATGATCACGGAGACCGCCGGCAGCTCCTCAGCAGCCTTGGTGTTCATCGCGCCCACCGTACCGGCGGGACCGGCCGGATGTCAGACGAGGGTCGCCGGAACGCACCCGCCCAGCAGCCCGGACACCGCCGGGAGGAACGTTTCACCACCTCGGGTGACCGTGCGGCGCGGCGCGGTCACGGGCGGGCACCGGCGGGCCTAGCATCCCGAAGATGCCGTCCTCACGTCCGTTCGTGCCGCCGTCCCGCCCGCCGCGCGGACGCGCGGGCCGGACGGCGCAGGACGGCGCGGCGGGCGCGGCGGGCGCGGGACGGGCCGCGGCCCGGAAGCCCGCCCGCCCGGCCGGCCCGGCGGAACACGGCCGGGGCCGGGAGCGGGACCGGGGTCCGCGCCGGGGCCAGGGAGCGCGCTGGGGCCGCTGGGGCCGCTGGGCGGTCGGTGCGCTGTCCCTGGCGGTGCTCGCCACCTCGTGCGCGGGGTGGCTGCTGCTGCACGGCGTCGGCGACTCGATCGAACGGATCGACGCGATCGGCGGCGGCGACCGGCCCGCCGACGAGGGCCTCACCACCTTCCTGGTGGCCGGCACCGACGACCGGGCGGGCGTGCCGGAGGACACCCTCAAGAACGTGCTGCACGCGGGCGGCGAATCGTGCCACTGCACCGACACGCTCATGGTGGTGCAGCTCGCCCGCAACGGCGGCCGGGCGACCGTGCTGAGCATCCCGCGCGACTCCTACGTCGACATCCCCGCCCACCAGGACCCGGCGACCCGCCGGGAGGTGCCCGCCACCAAGGGCAAGATCAACGCGGCGTACGGGATGGGCGGTGCCCCGCTCACCGTGCGCACGGTCGAGAAGAACACCGGCCTGCGGATCGACCACTACCTGCAGATCGACTTCCTCGGCTTCGTCACCACGGTCGACGCCCTCGGTGGCGTCGAGGTCTGCACCGCCAAGCCGCTCAAGGACCCGTACTCCGGCCTCGACCTGCCCGCCGGCACGACCCGGCTGGACGGGGCGGGCGCGCTCAAGTACGTCCGGGCCCGGCACGTCGACGGCTCGTCGGACCTCGGCCGGATGCGCCGTCAGCAGCGTTTCGTCGCCCAGCTGCTGCACCAGGCCACCGCCCAGGACGTGCTGCTCGACCCGGAGCGGCTCGGGTCGGTGCTCGGCACCGCCCTGAAGTCCGTGAAGGCCGACAAGGGGCTGACCACCGGCGCCCTGCTCGACTTCGCCACCCGGCTCCGGGGCCTCTCCGCGGGCTCCGCGGACTTCGCCACCGTGCCGGTGGCCGACGTCGACCACCAGGTCGCCGGCTGGGGGTCGACGGTGCTGTGGGACACGAAGCGCGCCGGGACGCTGTTCGAGACCGTCCGGGAGGGGCGGCCGCTCGTGACGCACCCCGACCCGTCGCCGTCCCCCGTGGTCGCGTCCGCCGCGGTCACGTCCCCCGTGGTGGCGCCCGCCGAGGGCGGGGCCGTGCCCGCCGCGCAGATCCGGGTGCAGGTGCTGAACGGCACCGGCGTGACCGGCCTGGGACAGCGCGTCGACGAGGACCTGCGCCGTGCCGGTTTCGCCACCACCGGCACGCCGTCCAACACCGGCACCGCGGCGGCCCGCACGTCCGTCCGCTACGACCCGCGGTGGGACGAGTCGGCGAGGACGCTGGCCGCCGCCCTGCCGGGCGCGGAACTCGTCCCGGCACCCGGGCTCGGCGCGACGCTCCAGGTCGTCGTCGGCACCGACCACGGCGGAACGCCCCCACCCGCGCCGGCCGCCGTCCCGCCGCCCGCGTCCGCCTCCGCGTCCGCCCCGGCGGCCGGGACGCCGGAGCCCGCGGTGAGCGCGGAGACCGGCAGCGAGATCAGCTGCCCGTGACCGCGCGCACCACGAACCAGCCGGCGCCGCACAGCACGACGGCCGCCAGCGACGACCGGTTCAGCAGCACCTGGGCCGTGCCCACCCCGCCGGGCAGCACCGTCGCCGGGCGGCGGGCCGGACGGTGCGCCAGCACGGTGACCGTCTCCGCCACCGCGGCCGGGGTGTAGGCCCCGCCCAGGTGCCGCCCGAGGGGCGCCGCGGGCCAGGCCCAGACGTGCACGGTGCTCCCGTCCGTGCCCTGCACCGACAGGCGGCCGCGGTGCACGGCCGCCGCGTTGACCTCGTCCCAGGACCAGCGGCGCACCCGCAGGCCCGAGGCGACGACCAGGCCGTCGCGGTCGAACCCCGCCTGCCAGGTGAAGGCGGTGACCAGGGCCACGAACATCCCGGACGTCGTGAGGAGCGGCTGCACCAGCCCGCCGAACCAGCCGTCACCCGGCGCGGTGCAGAGGAACACCGTCGCCGGCACCGCCAGCAGCGGACCGGCCGCGAGGCGCAGCGGCCGCGGCATGCCGACCATCCGCGCGGGCTCCGGGCCGGTGTCGGCGGGCTCGGCGGCCCCGGCCGTCCGGGCGTCCGCACCGGCCAGCGCCGCGCCGGCCAGCGCGGAGACGGCGGCGTCGTCGTCGCCGAGCGGCCTGCCGCGGCGCCACCACCGCGGCAGGCCCGGGAACGCCCCGGTGACGGAGACCCGCCACCGGGCGCCCGCGTGGCCGGGGCGGACGAGCAGCTGGGCGGACGGGCCGTCGGGGCCGTGGAACAGCAGGGCCGGGGCCGGGCGCGCGGCCCGGTCGGCCGCCCTCGCGGCGACGGGCGGCGGCACCGGGCCCGGCCTCCGGAGGGCGTCGGCGGTGCCGTCCGGGCCGTCGTTCCCGGTGCCGGCCTCCTGCGGGCCGTCATGCTCGATGCCGGCGTGCCGGTACCCGGCCACGGTGAACTCCGGCACCCAGCCTTCGTCGTCGTCCCGGCCGGGCCACCACAGGCAGGCGTTGCTCTCCTGGAAGCGCCAGAGCGGCGCGGCGGTCGGCGCCCCGGCGGGACGGACGAGGGTGTCGCCCTTGGCGTCCTGGCTCACCAGCACCCGCAGGGCGGGTGCACCGGTGGCGGAGAAGGCGCGGCGGCGGCGCACGTCGGCCACCGCGGAGGAGAGCAGCAGCCCGGCCGCGGTGGCGGCGAGGCCGCCGAAGACGTACCAGGACGCCGGGTCGTACGGGTCGCCGGCCAGCCGGGCGAAGCCGTCGTCGTCGGCCAGCAGGGGCAGCCGGTCACCGGGGTGCGGCGTCCCGTCCCACCAGACGTCGAGGTCCGCGGTGCGCGGCTGCCCGGTGCCGGGGGTGGTGTAGCCGACGCGGGCGGTGAAGCCCTCGGCGTCCGTGGAGAGCACCGTGGCCTCGACGGGTGCGGCCCGTGCGGCGCGGGCGTCGCTGTCGCGCTGGTTGCCGTGCCCGGTGACCGCGAGGACGATCGCGGCCGCGAGGGCGAGCGCCGCCGTCAGGCAGCGGCCCACGGGGACGGCGGAGAGCGGGGGGCGGGGGACGTCCGCCGTCGTCCACGGGTACGGCACGGCCGGGCCGGCCGTCAGGTCGAGGATCCGGCGGGCCCGGCGGCGGCCCGCGTCCGCGCGGAGCAGGGCGAGCGCGAGCAGGGTGTGCGCGGCCAGCGCCGTCCAGCGGGCGGCGGTGGGGAGCCCGGTCGGCATCAGCCAGATCAGGGCGGCGACCGCCGCGGGCACGAGGTACGGCCGGCGGGGCCGGACCAGCAGGAGCATCGTCTCCGCGAGGAGGACGACGCCGGTGGCGGTCTCCGTCCACGGGGTGAGGCAGGACGCGGGAGCCGAGCACCCGGTCGGCTGCGGGTCGGAGAGCACCGCGAGGAGGCACACGGCCAGCGGGAGCACGGCGAGCCCGCGGCCCTCCAGGCGTCGCCACGTCCGGGCCGCGCGCCACCGGTCGGCGTCGGCCTCGGTGAGGGGCGGGGCGGCGGGCAGCGGGGACTCGGGCATGCGGGTGATGATGCCAAGCCGCAGGGCGGGGCCGGCGGCCGGGGCGGCGGGCGCGGACACGGCGGAGGGGCCGGGCTGCGGGCCCGGCCCCTCCTTGCTGCGACGGCACCCGCAGGTGCGGCGGTCAGTCGGTGGCGATGGCCGCGAGGATGTTCATCCGGGCGGCGCGGAAGGCCGGCAGCAGGGCGGCCAGCAGACCGACGACGGCCGAGGCGACCAGGATGGCGGCGATGGTGCCGGTGGGGATGGTCAGGGTGTCGAGCCCCTGGTCGATGAGGACGTCGCGCGAGGTGACGCCCCAGGCCAGGCCGAGCCCGGTGCCGAGCAGGGCGCCGAAGACGGCGATGACCACGGACTCCAGACGGACCATCCGGCGCAGCTGACGGCGCGACAGGCCGATCGCCCGGAGCAGGCCGATCTCCCGGGTGCGCTCGACGACCGACAGGGCGAGCGTGTTGACGACGCCGAGCACCGCGACCGTGATCGCCAGGCCGAGCAGGCCGTAGACCATGTAGAGCAGCTGGTTGACCTGCGTCTGGACGAGGTCCTTGTAGCCCGCCTGGTCGCGGACGCTGACCTGCGGGTAGGCCTCGACGGCCTTCTGCAGGGCGGTGAGCGTCCGCGCCGGGTCGGCGCCGGGGGCGGCCTCGGCGAAGACGGCCACGTCGGCCGGGAGGTCGGCGGCCTGCACCGCCGCGGCGACGGTGTCGATGCCGGTGAAGAAGGTGCCGTCGAACATCTGGTTGCCGGTGCTGGTGATCACGCCGAGCGGCAGGGACTGCGTCCGGCCCCGGCCGTAGTCGACCTTGACCTGGTCGCCGACCTTGAGGCCGTGCTCGGTGGCGAACTTCTGGTCGACGGACATGCCGCCGGTGAACGCCGCCTCGGCGCTGCCGGAGGCCACCGGCATGTGGAAGTCCACGGCGAAGGTGGGCGAGGCGGCCACCAGGTCGGTCTTGGTGGTGGCGCCGTCCGGGGTGGTGAGGACGGCCGGGAGCGACTTCTGCTCGGTGACGTGGGCGAGGCCGGGCGTGGACCGGGCCGCGTCGACCACGGCCGGGCCGATGCCGTTGCCCTGGCTGGTGAGGATGAAGTCGACGCCGACGGACTTGTCGATCTGTCCGTTGACCGAGCTGACCATCGACGAGGTGACCACGGACGCGCCGGTGACGAGGGCGAGGCCGATCATCAGGGCGGCGGCGGTGGCGCCGGTGCGGCGCGGGTTGCGCATGGCGTTGCGCTGGGCGAGCGTGCCCGCCGGGCCGAACACCGCGGGCAGCACGGCGCCCAGCACCCGGATGACGACGGTGGCCAGCAGCGGGCCGACGATCACGAAGCCGACCAGGGTGAGCAGGACGCCCAGGCCCAGCCAGAGCCCGCCGTCGGCGGCCTTGTCGGCGGCGGCCGCGAGCACCAGGCCGGCGGTGCCGAGGCCGGTGACGGCCAGGCCGACGACGACGCGGATGCGGTTCGCCGAGGCCTCGGCCGGGGTGCCGTGGTCGCGCAGGGCGGCCATCGGGGAGATCCGGCCGGCCCGGCGGGCCGGGATCCACGCGGCGAGGACGGTGATGAGGATGCCGACGGCGTAGGAGGCGGCCGGCACCGTCCAGGTGACGTCCAGCGAGGAGGCGTCGAGGTTCATGCCGACGGCCTTCATGAGCTGGATGAGGAGCATGGCGAGGCCGAGGCCGGCACCGAGGCCGATGGTCGAGCCGAGCACGCCGAGGATCAGCGCCTCCACCAGCACCGAGCGGTTGACCTGCTTGCGGCTGCCGCCGAGGGCGCGCAGCAGGCCGATCTCGCGGGTGCGCTGGGCGACCAGCATGGAGAACGTGTTGATGATCAGGAAGCCGCCGACGAGCAGCGAGATGCCGGCGAAGCCGAGCATGGCGTACTTCATGAAGTTGAGGAACGAGCCGACGTCCTGGGCGTTCTCGGCCTTCTGCTCCGCGGCGGTCTTCGCCTCGAAGCCGGTGCCGAGGGCGGCGAGCGCCTGCTGCTTCAGCTGGTCGTCGGTGCGGCTGCCGTCGCCGAACACCTCGACGGTGGTGAAGGCCGCGCTGCCGAGCAGGTCCTTCTGCGCGGTCGGCGTGTCGAGGAACGCGAGGGCGGCGCCCGGGTTGGTGGTGCGGAAGGTGACGATGCCGGACAGCGTGAAGTCGTAGCTGCCGCCGAGGGTGATGACGCGCAGCGGGCTGCCGAGCTTCAGGCCGGCCTTCTTGGCCGTGTCGGCGTCGAGCATGATCTGGCCGGAGCCCTGCGGGGCGCCGCCGGAGGTGATGTCGACGGAGTTGCGCGGGGTGTCGACCCAGTTCCCGGTGAGGGTGGGGGCGCCGCTGGTCGGGCCGATCGCCTTGTTGGTGGCGGGGTCGACCAGGGTGGCGCTCTCCACGAAGACCTGGCCCAGGGCGGTCTTCACGCCGGGCAGCGCGGCGATCTTCTGCACGGTGTCGACCGGGACGGTGCGGGGCTTCCCGCCGTCCATCTCGCCGGGGGCGAGGTCGTCCTTCGCCGTGCCGACGGAGAGGTCGGAGGCGGTGGAGGCGAAGAGCTTGTCGAAGGTGCTGGTGGCGGTGTTGGAGAAGACGAGCGTGCCGGAGACGAAGGCCACGGACAGCACGACGGCGATCAGGGAGAGGACCATGCGCCCCTTGTGGGCGAGGAAGCTCCGTAGGGAGGTCTTGAGCAGCATCGGTGTCGTCCCCCGGCTCAGCTGGTGCGCTTGCCGTCGAAGCGGCGCATGCGCTCCAGGACGGTGTCGGCGGTGGGAGCGTGCATCTCGTCGACGATGCGGCCGTCGGCGAGGAAGAGGACGCGGTCGGCGTAGCCGGCGGCGACCGGGTCGTGGGTGACCATGACGATGGTCTGGCCGAGCTCGTCGACCGAGCGCCGCAGGAAGGTCAGCACCTCGGCGCCGGAGCGGGAGTCGAGGTTGCCGGTGGGCTCGTCGCCGAAGATGATCTCGGGCCGGGCGGCGAGCGCGCGGGCCACGGCGACGCGCTGCTGCTGGCCGCCGGAGAGCTGGGTGGGCCGGTGCTTGAGCCGGTCGGCGAGGCCGACGGTCTCGATGACCTGCTCCAGCCAGGCGGCGTCGGGCTTGCGGCCGGCGATGTCCATCGGCAGCGTGATGTTCTCCAGGGCGTTCAGGGTGGGCAGCAGGTTGAACGCCTGGAAGATGAAGCCGATCTTGTCCCGGCGGAGCCGGGTGAGCTGCTTGTCCTTCAGCCCGGTGATCTCGGTGTCGCCGATCCTGATCTCGCCCGCGGTGACCGTGTCGAGCCCGGCGAGGCAGTGCATCAGCGTCGACTTGCCGGAGCCCGAGGGGCCCATGATCGCGGTGAAGCGTCCGCGCCGGATGTCCACGTCGACGGCGTCGAGCGCGGTGACCCGGGTCTCGCCCTCGCCGTAGGCCTTCGTCACCTGCCGTGCGGAGGCGGCGGTGGCACCGCCGCCACCGGGAAGCTGGGGGTCGTGCACGGCTGCAGCTGCCGTCTTCACTGGGATCTCCTCGTACGTCGTCCACCCGTCGCCCCACAGCCTGGCGGCCGCACCGTGTCCTGCGACATGGTGCGGGCCACCGTCCTCGCCCTGGAGCCAGCCCCACCCCCGGCCGGGGGTGGGGCTGTAGGAACCACGTTAGGAGTGCCGTACCGGCCGATCGTCCTCCGCCGGGAGGAACGCGGGTGACCGGGAGATGTACGGGGAGAGGGTTCCCTCCCCCTAGGGGACCGGTCCTCCGGGACCAGGGTCAGCGGGCCGCGGCGAACTCCGGGGTGCGCGCGGCGGTGCCCGCGGGGGCGGCGTGGCCGAGTGCGGCGGCGAAGGCGTCGACCACCGGGGCGAGCAGGGCGTCCGTCCCGAGCTCGACGCCGGCGGTGCCGTCGGCCCGCAGGGTGATGTCGCGGTCGAGCACGAACCATCCCTGTGTGACATGGCCTGCGCCCATCGAGCTGAGCACCGGTCGCAGCGCGTAGTCGACGGCGAGCACGTGGGCGGTCGAGCCGCCGGTGGCGAGCGGCAGCACGGCCTTGCCGCGGAGCGCGTACTGCGGGAGGACGTCGAGCAGGGCCTTGAGGAGCCCGGAGTACGCCGCCTTGTAGACCGGGGTTCCGATGACGACGCCGTCGGCCTGCTCGAAGAGCTCCACGGCGCGGACTATCGCGGGGTGCGAGAAGTCGGCGGAGAGGAGGGCCTCGGCGGGCAGGCTCCGGGCGTCGAAGGGCACGACCTCGTGGCCGAGTGCGGCGAGCCGCGCGTCGACGTGGCGGAGCAGCCCGGTGGTGCGGGAGGTGGCGGAGGGGGAGCCGGAGACGGACAGGACGGTGGCCATGGGGATCACCTCGGAAGGGGCGGGGCCTGCGGGCGGCCCCGGGGGCGGGAGCGAGCGGGCAGCGCTGCACGGACCGCGGCGGTGGGGCCGGGTGCAGGGGTGCGGGGTCGGAACGGGTGGCGCGCGGTGGGGCGAAGGTCAGCCACGACACAGCGAGCGGGCCACACGCAGCAGGTCGACGTGCCGCCGACGCGTGAGGATCCTCTGCTGCTCCATGCCGTCATGCAAGCACGGGCCGTTTCGGCCGGTCAAGGTTGGTTCCAGCAGGTGAACTTTCGGCCGGTCCGTCCGCACCGTGCATCAAATCGGCTACAAGGGGCCCCGGGGCGGGGGCCGGGGCACTGCGGCGCCCCGCTTTCGGGCATCCTTCCCCACATGAACACGTGGCAGGAGGACCGCCCGGGGGGCGGGGGCGCGTACGGTCGGAACGACGACGGGTACCGCCAGGGTGGTGCGGCCGCCGAGCCGCCGCTGCCGCCGGGGCTGAACCCGCGCGGGCCCGGGGCCGCTCCGCAGGGCCAGCCGGCCGGGCCGGGGGGCCAGGACGGCCGGGGGGCGTACGGCGGCGCGATCCCCGCGCAGCCGCAGCCGGGCCACGGCTCGCAGTACGGTGCGGCCCAGCAGCCGCAGTACGGTGCGGCCCAGCAGCCGACCCAGCCGCCGGCGCAGCCGGGCTTCGGTCCGGCGGGCGGCCCCGGCGGACCGGCCGGTCCGGCCGGTCCGGGGGGCACCGGCGGTGCGAGACCCCCGGCGCCGGCGCGGTGGCCGCGCGGCCGGAAGATCAGGGTGGCGGCGCTGGCCGTGGTCGGGGCGCTGCTGGTGACGGGCATCGGCACCTACTTCTGGGCCGACTCGCAGCTGCGGCACGAGAACGTGCTGGCGGGCTACGACGGCCGCCCGGCGGCCGGCGAGGGCACGAACTGGCTGATCGTCGGCTCGGACAGCCGCGAGGGCCTGTCGGACGCCGACGAGGACTCGCTGCACACCGGTTCCGCGCAGGGCAAGCGCAGCGACTCGATGATGCTGCTGCACATCGGCGACAACGGGAACACCCTGATGTCGATCCCGCGCGACTCGTGGGTGGAGATCCCGAAGCACCTGGACACCGAGGGCAGCGGCAAGACCATCGCGGCCTCCAACTCCAAGATCAACGCGGCGTTCGCGCGGGGCGGCGGCCGGCTGCTGGTGCAGACGGTGGAGCACAACACCGGCCTGCGGATCGACCACTACGCGGAGATCGGCTTCGCCGGCTTCGTCGGGATCGTCGACTCGGTCGGCGGTGTGGACATGTGCATCGACAAGGACGTGAAGGACCGCGACTCGGGCCTCGACCTGAAGGCCGGCTGCCAGACGCTGAGCGGCACCCAGTCGCTGGGGTTCGTCCGGCAGCGGCACCAGATGGCCGACCAGGACCTGGGCCGGATGCGCAACCAGCAGAAGTTCCTCGGCGCCCTCGCCAAGCAGGCCGCCTCCCCGGCGACGCTGCTCAACCCGTTCACCTTCTACCCGATGGTGAGCTCGGGCCTGGGCACGCTGATCGTGGACGACGACGCGGGCCTGACCGACCTGGGCTCGATGTTCCTGGCGATGAAGGGCGTGACGGGCGGCGACGGCAAGTCGATCACCGTGCCGATCGGCAACCCGAACTTCCGCACCGCCACCGGCGAGTCCGCGGTGAAGTGGGACGCGGTCAAGTCGAAGCAGGTCTTCGAGGCCTTCAAGAACGACACCGCGGTGCCCGACCTGAAGTGACGGGCCCGGGTACGCGGGAGCCCCCGGTCGGTCCGACCGGGGGCTCCCGCGTGCCAGGGCTCCTGCGTGCCGGGGGCTACGGCAGGTTGCGGGCTACGGCAGGTTGCGGGCCATGACGATGCGCTGGACCTGGTTGGTGCCCTCGTAGATCTGGGTGATCTTGGCGTCGCGCATCATGCGCTCGACCGGGTAGTCGCGGGTGTAGCCGTAGCCGCCGAGGAGCTGGACGGCGTCGGTGGTGATCTCCATCGCGGCGTCGGAGGCGAAGCACTTGGCGGCGGCACCGAAGAAGGTCAGGTCTGCATCGGTGCGCTGGGACTTCGCGGCGGCGGCGTAGGTGAGCTGGCGGGCGGCCTCCAGCTTCATCGCCATGTCGGCCAGCATGAACTGCACGCCCTGGAACTCGGCGATCGCCCTGCCGAACTGCTTGCGCTCCTGCACGTAGCCCTTGGCGTAGTCGAGGGCGCCCTGCGCGATGCCGATCGCCTGCGCGGCGATGGTGACCCGGGTG
>NZ_BPRL01000091.1:0-30264 GCF_045862635.1 Kitasatospora sp. NE20-6 | reverse complement strand
GAGACGAAGATGTCGCCCTCGCCGGCCTTGATGGCGTGCAGCGCCATGCGGGTGGTCTGCAGCGAGGAGGAGCAGTAGCGGGTGACGGTGGTGCCGGGGAGGTGGTCCATGCCCATCTGGACCGCGACGATGCGGGCCAGGTTGTGGCCCTGCTCGCCGCCGGGCAGGCCGCAGCCGAGCATCAGGTCGTCGATCTGCCGCGGGTCGAGGCCGGGGACCTTCGCGAGGGCCGCGGCGATGACCTGGGCGGTCAGGTCGTCCGGGCGGACGTCCCTGAGGGATCCCTTGAACGCCCGGCCGATCGGCGAACGGGCGGCGCTGACGATGACGGCTTCGGGCATGGTGGGCTCCTCGCTGAGTGACCGGCTAGCGAGCATTCACTTGTGGGAGCGGATCGGCCCCCAATGACGCTCGGGAGGAAAATTACCGCTTGGTAGCTCCGGCGTCACCCGGTCCCGGGTGTGAGTTCGCCGACGCCCCCTCCGGCACCGGTGTCCCCGGCAGTCCGAGCCGCAGCCGGTGCCGCAGCAGGGCCCAGCGGGCGGCCGCGTCCGGACCGGCCGCCGCCACCTCCGTGCCGGACCGGCCCGCCGCGGCCGCCGCGGCCACCGCCACCGGCAGGACCGCCCGGGCCGTCGCCGGCTCGCCGCCGGCCCTCTCCTCGTCCTGCGGCCACAGGCCGAGCGCCGCGCAGAGCGAGGGCAGCATCGCCATCGCGGCCGTCGCGTACCCCTGCGAGGAGGGGTGGTAGCGGTCGGCGGCGAACATCTCGGGCCGTGCGGCGAACTCCGGGCCGAGCAGCGAGCCCAGCGAGACCGTCCGGCCGCCCGCCTCGACGACCGCGATCGTCTGGGCCGCGGCCAGCTGCCGGCTCACCCGCCGGGCCACCCAGCGCAGCGGCGGCCGCACCGGCTTGATCGTGCCGAGATCCGGGCAGGTGCCGACCACCACCTCGCAGCCGCCCGCCCGCAGCCGCCGGACGGCGTCGCCCAGCTCCCGGACGGACTGCGCGGCCGGGCTCCGCCGGGTCACGTCGTTCGCCCCGATCATGATCACCGCGAGCGCGGGGCGGTGCGGCAGGGCCAGCTCCACCTGCGGGGCGAGGTCGGCCGAGCGGGCGCCGGAGCGGGCCACGTTGACCAGCCGCACCCGGCGCTCCGCCACCGAGGCGAGCCCCGAGGCGAGCAGTGCCCCGGGCGTCTCCCGGCCGCGCGTCACCCCCAGCCCGGCCGCGGTCGAGTCGCCCAGGAACGCCAGGACGAGCGGCGCCCCGTCCGGTGCGGTGCCCGTCGTGCCGGTGCCCGTCGTGCCGATGCCGGCGAACGCGTCGCCGTACACCCCGTCCGCCCGCGGCGGATCGCCGTCCAGCAGTCCGATCGCCCGGACGGCGAGCCGGCTCTCGGTCAGCAGCAGTCCGGCCAGTCCAACGCCGAGCAGTCCGAGCCCACCGCCGCCGTACGCGGCCGCGGTGGCGATCCGGCGGGCGACCCGTGCCCGCGACGCCTGTGCCCCTGGCATCCTGCACCCCCTTGTGCGGTTTCCAGAGTCCTCGTACCCCTTAGTACCCCTCGGTGCCGCGTGCCTACCGGCAGCCGTCGGCCATCCGTGGCCATACCCTTTAGATACCCACAGTCACACGCGCCACTACCCGGGAGGATCCCCGTGCGGTACAGCAATTCGATCATCGAGTTGGTCGGCAACACGCCCCTGGTGAAGCTCACGAAGGTCACCGAGGGCATCACGGCGACGGTCCTGGCGAAGGTCGAGTACTTCAACCCGGGCGGCAGCGTGAAGGACCGGATCGCGGTGCGCATGATCGAGGCCGCCGAGGCCTCCGGCGCGCTCAAGCCCGGCGGCACGATCGTCGAGCCGACCTCGGGCAACACCGGCGTCGGCCTGGCGATCGTGGCCCAGCAGAAGGGCTACAAGTGCATCTTCGTCTGTCCGGACAAGGTCTCCACCGACAAGATCAACACGCTGCGCGCGTACGGCGCCGAGGTCGTGGTCTGTCCGACCGCGGTGGCCCCGGAGCACCCGGACTCGTACTACAACGTCTCCGACCGCCTCGTCCGTGAGACCCCGAACGCCTGGAAGCCGGACCAGTACTCCAACGCGGACAACCCGGCCTCGCACTACCACTCGACCGGCCCGGAGCTGTGGGAGCAGACGGACGGGAGGATCACCCACTTCGTCGCGGGCGTCGGCACCGGCGGCACCATCTCCGGCACCGGCCGCTACCTGAAGGACGTCTCCGAGGGGCGGGTCCAGGTCGTCGGTGCCGACCCGGAGGGCTCGGTGTACTCCGGCGGCACCGGCCGCCCGTACCTGGTCGAGGGCGTCGGCGAGGACTTCTGGCCGACCGCGTACGACCGCACCGTCGCGGACGAGATCGTGGCCGTGTCCGACAAGGACTCGTTCCAGATGACGCGGCGCCTCGCCAAGGAGGAGGGCCTGCTGGTGGGCGGCTCCTGCGGCATGGCGGTCGTCGCCGCGCTGGAGGTCGCCAGGCGGCTCGGCCCGGACGACGTCGTCGTCGTGCTGCTGCCGGACGGCGGCCGCGGCTACCTCTCCAAGATCTTCAACGACGACTGGATGGCCGACTACGGCTTCCTGCCCGCCGCGACCGACGAGGCGCACATCGGCGAGGTGCTCGCCCGCAAGGACGCCATCGAGCACGAGGGCATCCCGCAGTTCGTCCACATGCACCCGGGCGAGACCGTCGCCGAGGCCGTCCGCGTGCTGCGCGACTTCGGCGTCTCCCAGATGCCGGTGGTCTCCCCCGGCGCCGGGCACCCGGACATCATGGCGGGCGAGGTGATCGGTTCCGTCGTCGAGCGCGAGCTGCTGGAGGGCCTCTTCGCCCAGCGCGTCCAGCTGACCGACACCCTCGACAAGGTGATGTCGAAGCCGCTGCCGGTCGTCGGCTCCGGCGAGTCGGTCACCAACCTGATGGCCGTGCTGGAGAAGGCCGACGCCGTGGTGGTGCTGGTGGAGGGCAAGCCGCAGGGCATCGTCACCCGCCAGGACCTGCTGTCCTTCCTCACCAACCGCGCCGGCCACTGAGGGGCCGTCACCGCCGGCCGTTGAGGGGCCGTCACCGCCCCGGCCCGATCGGTGCGCCGAAAGAGTGAAAGCCGGCCCGCCGCTCGGTTGGTACACCGACGTCACCTCTGCGCATCACGCCATTAACAACGGCCGTGCAATGTAGTGGTCAACGGCAAGACGCCGAGCATGGTGGCAGCGGATACCGGGAGCGGCTCCCCGGTGCCGCAGTCACCACGGACACGTCGGTCGGCCCTGACCCGGCCTTCCGTGTCCCGCCCGCGGGGGTTGCCGTCGTCCCGCCCCTGTCCGACCAAGGCCTTCGGGTCGCGGTCACCGACAGGGTGCGGTGACCCCCGCGGCACCCATCGCGCCGAAAGGCGCGTCTCCGCGGCTCCCGGGTGGGGGAGTCGGGCGGAGTCGGAGCGGTCGGTCCCCGGGTATCCCGGGGACCGGCCCCTCCCGAACTCAGGGTTCCCGGTCGGCGGGTGGGCCGACCGGGAACCCTGCTTCGTCGTCCGCCCCGAACGGGTGCGGTTTGGGTCCGATGGCCCACTGACCTAGGCTCGCCGCCATGACCAGCACTGACCTGCCCGCGCAGGACGCCCCGCGTTACGTACGCCTCAGCATCGAGCTCATCGCCGAGATCACCGATGAGCAGGCCCTCAAGGCCGCCGCCCTCGCCCAGGTCGAGAACGACGAGTACCTGGACGACGAGGAGCGCGCCCAGTCCGTCGAGGCCATCGAGGTGGACCCCTCCGGGTCGCTCGCCCACTTCATCGACCCGGTCGCCCTGCTCGGCGACGTCCCCGGCATCGAGCTCACCTCGGCCACGTGGGAATCCGCCCACACCGAGTTCGACCCCGAGGAAGAGAGCTGGGACGAGTACACCGTCGAGTAGACGCCGTGACGGAAATCACGTCACCGAATGCCCGGTCCGGACTTCTCCGGACCGGGCATTTGTCCGTTATGGAGGTATGACAAGTACTCTCGTACGGTCTCAAGCATTTGTGACGGACCATGCCATTGATCCGAATTACGACGCTTGATCCGTACAGGCGCGCCGACCCGCGCAGGCACAGCAGCAGGGAGAACGACCGTGACGGCACCCCACCCCCAGGAGCACGGAACCACGACCGGCTGGAGCCGCCGAGGCGTCCTGGCCGGCCTGCTCGGCGCACCCGTCCTCCTGGTCGCGGCCTGCAACGGCGACTCCGGCGGCCCGGCCGCCGGCTCCACCGCGGCGGCCGGCCTGCCCGCGGGCGGCGCAGGCGGTGACGGTGACGGCACCGAGAACGGCGCCACCGACGGGGCGAGCAGCACCCCGGAGACGTCCGCCGCCCGGATATCCATAACCCCGGCCGACGGCAGTACGTCGGCCTCCTTCACCACGCCGATCCGGGTCACCGTGACCGGCGGCACGCTCTCCTCCGTCACCACCACCGACGGGGCCGGCCGCACCGTCGCCGGCACCCTCGCCGCCGACGGCCGCTCCTGGACCTCCACCGCGGCGCTCGCCAGCGGCACCGGCTACACCGTCGCCGCCTCCGCCACCGACCCGGACGGCCTGGAGGCCGACGCGCACGCCGAGTTCGCGACCGCCTCGCCCGCCCACACCTTCGTCGGGCACTTCACCCCGGAGAACGGCTCCACCGTCGGCGTCGGCATGCCGGTCTCGATCACCTTCAACAAGGCCGTCACCGACCGCAGGGCCGTCCAGCGGGCCATCACCGTCACCGCCGACACCGGCGTCGAGGTCGTCGGCCACTGGTACTCCAGCACCCGCCTCGACTTCCGCCCCCGCGAGTACTGGGCCAAGGGCACCACCGTCACCCTCAGCCTCCGTCTCAAGGACGTCGAAGGCGCCAAGGGCGTGTACGGCACCCAGTCGAAGGACATCCGCTTCACCGTCGGCCGCAGCCGCACCAGCGTCGCCGACCTCGCCGCCCACACGCTCACCGTCACCACCGACGGCGAGGTCACCGCGGTCCACCCGATCATCGGCGGCGCCCCCGCCACCCGGACCTGGGGCGGCAAGCTCGTCATCTCCGAGCAGTACCTCCAGACCAAGATGGACTCCCAGACCGTCGGCCTCGGCGACGAGTACAACATCCCCGACGTGCCCCACGCCCAGCGGCTCACCACCTCCGGCACGTTCATCCACGGCAACTACTGGTCGCCGTCCGCCGCCTTCGGCCAGGAGAACCTCAGCCACGGCTGCATAGCCCTCCGGGACGTCCAGGGCGCGGGCGACGACACCACCGACGGCGCCGCCTTCTTCAAGGGCTCGCTCGTCGGCGACGTCGTCGAGGTCGTCAACTCCGGCGACAAGACGGTCACGCCGTCCAACGGACTCAACGGCTGGAACCTCGGCTGGGCCGACTGGAAGGCCGGCAGCGCGATCTGACCCGCCCCGGTGCCCGGCGGCCTCCGTCCCACGGGGAGGCGGCCGGGCGGGAGGCGGCCGTGCGGGGCCGGGCGGGAGCCGGCGTGGCGGACCGCCGCCGCCGTCGGGCGGCCGGCGGGATCAGCGCTTCGCGTAGTCCGTGAACCCCTGCCAGTCGATCACCACGCACGCCTCGTCACCGACGACCCAGCCGTCGTGACCGGGCGGGCACACCATGAAGTCGCCGGGGCCGAACTCGTCCTCCTGGCCGTCGTCCATCACGATCCGCATGCGGCCCGACAGCACGTACCCCGCGTGCGAGGCCTGGCAGCTCTCCGTCCCGGCGATCGGCTTCACATGCCGCGACCACCGCCAGCCCGGCTCGAACGTGCCCCGGCCGACCGCGCCACCGGCGAGGTTGACCAGTTCCACCTTGCCGCTGCCCTCTTCGAAGGGGCGGACTTCCTCGGGTGCGTCGAGGCTCATACGGACGAGGCCGGACATGGCGGTGCTCCTCTCCGACGAGGACGGCGATCCCGCCCCGTCGGGCGCGGCCCTGCTGGTACCCCCAGTCTGCGCCCGTCCCGGGGGTGCGGCCAGGCCCGGACCGGCACCGGCCGGCCCGGACCGATCCGGTGCGGCGGAACGCCCCTGACGCCCCGCCCGCCCGCAGCGGTCCGCAGCGCCCGGGCCGCCCGCAGCGCCACGTCGCGAACCCGCCGGTGCCCGCGCCGGAGCCCCGGCAGGCTGGTCGGCATGACGACCCTGCGCATCGAACCGATCCCCGCCGACACCTGCGCCCGGCTCCTCCGGAGCGACGACGCCGGCCGGCCCCCCGTCCTCTCCGCCCCGGCCGAGGGGGGCGCCCCGCTGCGCTGCTGCCTCACCCGCGCCCGCCCCGGGGAGCGCGTCGCCCTCGTCAGCTACGCCCCGCTGCGCCGCTGGGCCGCCGCGACGGGCGCCGACCCCGGCCCGTACGACGAGCAGGGGCCCGTCTTCCTCCACGCGGACCCGTGCGACGGCCCCGCCCCCGGCTGGCCCGACGGCCTGCACACCGGGTCGAGGGTGCTCCGCGCGTACGACCGGCGGGGCCACATCCTGCGCGGCGTCCCCGTCGAACCCGCCGAGGCCCGGTCACGGGCCGAGGAACTGCTCACCGACCCGGAGGTCGAGGTGGTGCACGTGCGGGCCCTCGGGTTCGGCTGCTTCTTCCACACGGTGCAGCGCGCCTGAGCCCGCCCGGCACGGCTCCCGGGCCGTCGCCGCCCCGGTCACCCCTGCGTGCGGGCCACGCCGATCGGGCAGCTGGCGCCGGTGCCGCCGAGACCGCAGTAGCCGTTGGGGTTCTTCGCGTCGGAGAGGTACTGCTGGTGGTACGGCTCCGCGGCGTAGAACGGGCCGGCGGGGGCGATCTCGGTGGTGATGGCGCCCAGGCCGATCGCGCCCAGGGCGGGCTGGAAGGCGTCGCGGGAGGCTTCGGCGGCGGCCTGCTGGGCGGGGGAGTGCGTGTAGACGGCGGACCGGTACTGGGTGCCCACGTCGTTGCCCTGGCGGAAGCCCTGGGTGGGGTCGTGGGACTCCCAGAAGGTCTTCAGGAGGGTGTCGTACGGGACGAGTGCGGGGTCGTACACGACGCGGACGGCCTCGGTGTGGCCGGTCAGGCCGCTGCACACCTCGTCGTACGTCGGGTTCTCGGTGTGGCCGCCCTGGTAGCCGACGAGGGTCGTCCAGACGCCGGGGAGCTTCCAGAACGTCCGCTCGGCGCCCCAGAAGCAGCCGAGGCCGAAGTCGGCGACCTCCAGCCCGGCCGGGTAGGGGCCGTCGAGGGGGTGGCCGAGCACGGTGTGCGGCTCGGTGAGGGTGAACGCGGCGGAGGGGCGGCCGGGCAGCGCCTGGTCGGCGGTGACGAGCGCGCTCTTGTGGCGGTTGAACAGCAAGGCCTGCTCCAGGTGTCCGGCGGGTCAGGGTTCCGTGCGGTTCAACGCGGTCCGGTGCCTGCGGATTCCGGGGCGGTCCAGAGGGCGCGCAGTTCGTCCTCGCTGCGGCCGCCGAAGGTCGGGGCGAGCGCGGCGAGCAGCCGGGCGGCGTACTCGTCGGCGGTGCCGAGGTGCGGGTGGTCCTTCCGGAACTCGTCCCACTCGACGCACTCCAGGGCCTCGGCGAGGTCGTCGTGGACGATCGGACGGGTGGCGTACCAGTCGTCGTCGACGCCGTCGAAGACGCGGCGCAGCAGCTCGTAGCGGAGCGGCGTCGACTCGGCGAGCAGCACGGCGTCGTACAGGTCCTTGCCCTGGGCGAAGCCGTCGGTGATCAGCCAGAGGAGCTTCCAGGCGAGGGAGAGCTCCCGGTCGGCGGTGCGCAGGACGGCGGGCGCTCCGTCACCGGGACCGCCGTCGGCCGGGTCGGTGAGCGGCGGGCCGGCGAGCGGCGGTACGGCGGTGCGCACGGGCGGGGTCGGGATCGCCTCGGTGAAGACGAAGTCGAGCTGCACGCTGCCGCCGGGCAGGCCGTCGGCGCTCCACGGCACGACGAGCCGGCGGCCGGGCACCCGGGCGTACGTCCAGATCTCGTCCTGCGCGGCGTCGTCGGCGTGCAGCCGGACGGCGGCCGGGCGCTCCCCGGCCGCCACGGCGAGGGCGGTGAGCATCTCGCCGGTGCGCGGGTCGTCGAGCTCCCAGTCGGCGGGGGTGACGATGAAGTCGAGGTCGCCCGGCTCGCGGGCCTCCGCGCCGTACCAGGCGGTGAGCAGCACCGAGCCCCGTAGCACCAGGTGTTCGGCCCAGGGGGAGGCGGCGACCGCGGCGAGGACGGTGTCGAGCGCGGTGCGGCGGGCGCGGTACCAGGCGGCACCGGTGGCGGGGTCGGCGAACTCGGGGTCGCCGGCCCGCAGGGCCCGGGTGAACTCGGCGAGCGAGGGGTCGAAGACCGGCCGCTGGACGACGCCGTCGCCGACCACCGGACGGAGCGAGCGGGGCAGGCCGAGGTCCGCGCTCTCGTCGGCGGTGGGCCGCTGCTGCGGCACCCGGAGCTCCGGGCTCCACGGGCCGTACCCGAGGTCGTGCCAGGGGCCGTGGTCGGTGCTGGGGCGGGTCATCGGGTGAGCCTTTCGGTGATCCAGCCGGAGTCCAGGGTCTCGTCGGTGTCGAGCACCGCGAACTCCCTCTCGACGGAGACGATGTGGTGGCCGCTCAGCTCGTCGAGCAGTCCGTCGAGCCGCCGTCGCGCCGTGGTGGAGCCGACCATACGGCAGCGCTGGGTGACGAAGTGCTCCTGCCGGCCGTCGGGCCGGGTGCGCCGGGCGTTGCGGGACAGGTGGGCGTCGTGGCGTTCGGCGGCCGCGGTCAGCCGGGCACCGGGCGGGCCGCCGAGGAGCAGTTTGACGTGGTGCTCGAAGTAGTACGCGGGGCCGAGGGCGCGCGCCGCCGCGTCGGTGGCGGGCACGCCGTCGGCCCACGGCGCGGCCTCGATCTTGGTGCGGAGCACGGCGAACCCCTCGCGGCCCGCGGCCCCGGCGGTCCGCGCGGCGAGCGCGGCCGCCTCGGCGAACGGGCCGCGCACGGTCAGGGTCAGCATGGGCTGCACGGGGGCGGCGCCGCGGGCGAGTTCGATGTCGACGACCTTCAGCCCGCGCCCGGCGGCCCAGGCGGCGAGGCCCGGGCCGTGGTGCGGGGCGACGGTCAGATGGATCTCGAAGTCACCGGCGAACGGCGGTGTCGGGGCGGCGGCGTGCACCGGGGCATCCTGTCACCCGGCACCGACAGCGGACCGCGGGCCGGGCGGCTCCGGCGGCGCGGGCCGGCCGGCCGCGTCCCAGCCGGCCAGTGCACGGTTGCGGACGGTGCCGAACCACGCGGCCGGGTCGCTCGCCCACGACCACGGCGGGCTGCCCACGTGACGGCCGATCAGCCGGAACTGCTCGACGGCCTCCGCGTACCGCCCGTCGTGGGTGAGGCCGTAGGCGACGAGGTGGCGGAGCTCGGCGGCGCGCGGGTCGTCCGCGGGCACGGTGCCGAGGTCGGCGAGCACGCGGTCGACGGCCCGGCGGGCGGCGGGGGTGGTCCACGCGGCGAAGTCCTGCTGACGGGCGTCGACCGCCAGCAGGGCTTCGAGGACCAGGCCGGAGAGGAGGCTCTCCGGCGGGGCGGTGGCGGCGATCCGCTCGACGAAGGCGATCATCGGCTCCACCGGTTCGGTGGGCATGGGTGTGCGGTGCCGGAACGCCGACCGGTGGGCGCCGTAGTGGTGCGGGGCGCGGTCGACGGCCTTCCGGAGGATCGCGTCGAACTCCGTCCGGGACCGGCCCAGCGCGACCTCCAGCCGCCAGGCCCACGGTGACGGGTCGTCCGGGGCGAGCGTGGCCGCCCGCGTGCACGCGGGCAGCGCCTCGTCGAGCAGCAGGCGCAGGGTGCGCAGTTCCTCCTGGTGGAGCCGGCGTTCGGGCTGGATCGCCCGGAGGGCGCCGATCCGGGTGGCCAGGGTCGCGGCGTGCACCACGGCCGCGTCCGGGGAGTCCGGCTGCCTGCGGAGCCAGTTGCGCAGCCAGGTGTCGTCCTCGACGGCGTGCCGGGCGAGGGCCTCGATGCGCAGGTGGCGCTCGTTCCAGTCGGTGCCGGCCCCGGCGAGGTGGGCGGCCCAGGGGGTCCAGTCGCCGGACCGTGCGGCGGCCCGTGCCCGGTCGGCTGCCCTGCTCGCCGAGGTGGGGGGTGCGCCGCGGCCGGTGTCGAGGTCGGCCCGGGCGGGCAGGCCGAACGCGGTGGGGTCGAGCGCGGTGGGGTCGAGCGCGGTGGCGGCCCCGGAGGTCCCGGCGGCTGCTGCGGCGGCCCGGGCCTCCAGGTCCTTGATCCGGCGGTCGAGCTGCGCGACCCGCCGCCCGGCGTACCACCGCAGGGCGCGTTCGGCGACGAACAGGACGGCCACGGCGACGGCGATCCAGACGCTCATGCGGTTCCTTCCGGGGTCCGGCGACGGCCGTGCGGGGCCGTGCGGGGGTTGCCGTGCAGGTGGGGCGTGCAGATGGGGCCCGTGCAGGTGGCGCGTGCGGGAGGGGCGGGCGGCGCGGGAGGACCGCAGGACGGGCGGGGTGCCGGCGGGCGCGCGGCGGGCCGCGCCTGTGCGCCTCCCCCCGGGGGCGTCGATCGGGCAGCGATGCGGAGCTGTGATCGTATCGGCCGGGTACGACGGCGGGCAGGGTTTTCGCGCCCGCGCCGTGCCCGCGCCGTGCCCGTGCTGTGCCCGTGCGCCTGGCCGTGGGCGCACTAGGCTCGGAGGCATGACCGAGCACCAGCTTCACCACGGCTTCGAGACCCTCGCCATCCACGCAGGTCAGGAAGCAGACCCCCGGACCGGGGCCGTCGTCACGCCGATCTACCAGGTGTCCACGTACAAGCAGGACGGCGTGGGCGGCCTGCGCGAGGGCTACGAGTACAGCCGCTCCGCCAACCCGACGCGCACCGCGCTGGAGGAGTGCCTCGCCTCGCTGGAGGGCGGCGCCCGCGGCCTCGCCTTCGCGTCCGGCCTCGCGGCCGAGGACACCCTGCTGCGCACGATCCTCAAGCCGGGCGACCACATCGTCATCCCGAACGACGCCTACGGCGGCACGTTCCGGCTGTTCGCGAAGGTGCTGACGCGCTGGGGCGTGGAGTTCTCCGTCGCCAACACCCAGGACCTCGCGGACGTCCGTGCCCAGCTGCGCCCGAACACCCGCGCGGTGTGGGTGGAGACGCCGTCCAACCCGCTGCTGGGCATCACCGACCTCACGGCGCTCGCCGAGGTCGCGCACGGCGCGGGTGCGCTGCTCGTGGTCGACAACACCTTCGCGAGCCCGTACCTGCAGCAGCCGATCGCGTTCGGCGCGGACGCCGTCGTGCACTCGACGACCAAGTACATGGGCGGCCACTCCGACGTCGTCGGCGGTGCGCTGGTGCTGGCCGAGGCCGGCCTGGGCGAGGAGGTCGCCTACCACCAGAACGCGATGGGCGCGGTCTCCGGCCCGTTCGACGCGTGGCTGGTGATGCGCGGCATCAAGACGCTCGGGGTGCGCATGGACCGGCACAGCGCCAACGCGGAGAAGGTCGTCGAGCTGCTGACCGGCCACCCGAAGGTGCACCAGGTGCTCTACCCGGGCTTGCCCGAGCACCAGGGCCACGACGTCGCGGCCAAGCAGATGAAGGCCTTCGGCGGCATGGTGTCCTTCCGCGTGAACGGCGGCGAGGAGGCGGCGGTCGAGGTCTGCAACCGCACGAAGCTGATCACCCTGGGCGAGTCGCTGGGCGGCGTGGAGTCGCTCATCGAGCACCCCGGCCGCATGACGCACGCCTCGGTGGCGGGCTCGGCGCTGGAGGTGCCGGCCGACCTGGTGCGGCTGTCGGTGGGCATCGAGTCGGTGGACGACCTGCTCGCCGACCTCCGCCAGGCCCTGGGCTAGGCCCTCGGCCCGGGCTCCCGGGCCGGCCCGGCCCTGCCCTGGCTCCCGGCCCGGGCCGTGTCAGGGCAGGTCGTCGGCCGCGTACGTCCCCAGCGAGTCGGTGAACCGGGCCAGCAGGGTGAGGAACGCCCGCTGCTCGTCGGCCGGCCAGTCGGCCGTGAGGCGGCGCATCAGCTCCTCGCGGCCGGCCCGCACCTCCGCGAGCCGCCGGTCGCCGAGCGGGGTGAGGGCGAGGTGCACGGCCCGGCGGTCCGCCGGGTACGGCACCCGCCCGGCCAGGCCCGCCGCGACGAGCGGCGCGGCCTGGCGGGTGACGGTGGAGGAGTCGACGCCGAGTGCCGCCGCGAGCGCCTTGACGCTCGCCGGGCCGCACCGGTGCAGTTCGTCGAGCAGCAGGTAGGCGGCCCGGTCGAGGGAGCCGACCGCGCCGTGCCGGAGCTGGTCCAGGCGGCGGGCGAACACCGCCAGCTGGTACTGGAGCTGGTTGTGGAGGGGGTCGTTGCCGGGGGCGGCCGGGGGCGAGGGCGTCGTCATCGCGGCTCACGTTCACGAGGCGGTTCGGGTGCTCCGAGCCAGCAGGGTACGCCGGACGGCCCGGCCCGGGAACAGGCCCGGCGCTGCCCGGAGGCGTACCCGCGCAGCCGTACGCTGATCCGCATGCAGAGCTGGCCGATCACCCTCGACGACGTCCGCGGTGCGCAGAAGATGCTGGCCGGGGTCGCCCGTGTCACGCCGATGGAGAGCAGCCGGTACCTCTCCGCGCTGGTCGGTGCGCCCGTCCACCTCAAGTGCGAGAACCTGCAGCGCACCGGCTCGTTCAAACTGCGCGGCGCGTACGTGCGGATCGCCGGGCTGACGCCGGTCGAGAAGGCCTGCGGCGTGGTCGCGGCGAGCGCGGGCAACCACGCGCAGGGGGTGGCGCTGGCGGCGGCGCTGCTCGGGGTGCGCTCCACCGTCTTCATGCCGCTCGCCGCGCCGCTGCCGAAGGTCGCGGCGACCCGCGAGTACGGCGCCGAGGTGCGGCTGCACGGCGCCACGGTGGACGAGGCCCTGCAGGCCGCGCAGCGCTGGTCGGAGGCGAGCGGCGCGGTGTTCATCCACCCCTTCGACCACTGGGACGTCGTCACCGGCCAGGCCACGGTGGGCCTGGAGATCCTGGAGCAGTGCCCGGAGGTGCGCACCATCCTCGTCGGCGTGGGCGGCGGCGGGCTGCTCGCGGGGATCGCGGCGGCGGTCAAGCCGCTGCGGCCGGACGTCCGGGTGGTGGGGGTGCAGGCGGCGGGTGCCGCCGCGTACCCGCCGTCGCTGGCGGCCGGGCGTCCGGTGTCGCTGGAGCGGGTCGCGACGATGGCGGACGGGATCATGGTCGGCCGGCCGGGCGACATCCCCTTCGAGGTGGTGAACACCCTGGCGGACGGCATCCGCACGGTCTCCGAGGACTCGCTGTCACGGGCGCTGCTGGTCGGCCTGGAGCGGCTGAAACTCGTCGTCGAACCGGCCGGGGCGAGCCCGATCGCGGCGTTGCTGGAGCAGCCGGGCTCCTTCGAGGGCCCGGTGGTGGCGGTGCTGTCGGGCGGCAACATCGACCCGCAGCTGATGCAGCGGGTGCTGCGGCACGGCCTCGCGGCGGCGGGCCGCTACCTGTCGCTGCGGGTGCGCCTCGCGGACAAGCCCGGTGCGCTGGGGGGCATGCTCTCGGTGCTGACCAGGGCGGACGCGAACGTGCTGGACGTCGCGCACGTGCGGATCGATCCGCAGCTCGGGCTCTCCGAGGTGGAGGTCGACCTGCACCTGGAGACCAAGGGGCCGGAGCACTGCGCGCTGGTGCTGGGGGAGCTGCGCGAGGCGGGCTACGTCGTCTCCCGGTAGGCGTCTCCTGCGGGGCGTCTCCCGGTGGTCGTCATCCGTGAGGCGTCTCCCGGTAGGCGTCTCCCGGTAGGCGTCTCCTGCGGGGCGTGCGGGCCCGGGCCGCGCCCCCCGGAGGAGTGGCGGAGCAAAATCGCTTGACGCGATATATCGCGAGATGCCATCCTCTCGCGATGTATCGCGATGCTCGACCTCCGCCCGCCCGGGCGGCTGTGTGACGATCAGAAGACATAACGGATAAACAGGAGATGAGGCAGGCCATGGCGCCAGCCATCCAAGCCGAGAACCTCGTGAAGACCTTCGGCGACGTCCGCGCCCTCGACGGCGTCAGCCTCGACGTGCCCGAAGGCACCGTGCTGGGCCTGCTCGGCCCGAACGGAGCAGGCAAGACCACCACCGTGCGGGTGCTCACGACGCTGCTCCGCCCCGACTCCGGCCGCGCCACCGTCGCCGGCGTCGACGTGCTCGCCCACCCCAACAAGGTGCGCAGCCTGATAGGCCTCTCCGGCCAGTACGCGGCCGTCGACGAGTACCTCACCGGCTTCGAGAACCTCCAGATGGTCGGGGAGCTCTACCAGATGAGCGCCCGCGACGCGAAGGCCCGCGCCCGCGAGCTGCTGGAGTGGTTCAACCTCACCGAGGCCGCCGACCGCACCGCCAAGACGTACTCCGGCGGCATGCGCCGCCGCCTCGACCTCGCCGCCGCCCTGGTCGTCCGCCCGCCGGTGATGTTCATGGACGAACCCACCACCGGCCTCGACCCGCGCAACCGGCTCGCCCTCTGGGAGGTCATCGAGACCCTCGTCGACCAGGGCACGACGCTGCTGCTCACCACGCAGTACCTGGAGGAGGCCGACCGCCTCGCCCACGACATCGCCGTCGTCGACCAGGGGCGCGTCATCGCCCGCGGCACCGCCGACGAGCTCAAGGCGCAGATCGGCGGCGAGCGCATCGAGCTCGTCGTGCACCGCGCCGACGAGGTCGCCCAGGCCGTGGCGTCGCTCGCGCCGTACGCGCTCGGCGAGCCCGCGGTGGAGCGCAACACCCGGAAGATCACCGTGCCGGTCAGCGGCGGCTCCAAGGTGCTCGCGGACGTCATCCGCGAACTCGACGCCCGCACCATCGAGATCGACGACATCGGCCTGCGCCGCCCCACCCTCGACGACGTCTTCCTGTCGCTCACCGGCCACGCCACCGAGGCCGGGGAGAACGGCGAGGGCGGCACGGACGGCTCGCAGAAGACGGCGAAGGCCCGCCGCGGCCACGGGAAGGAGTCCTGAGATGACGACCGCCTCCACCACCGGGCACGCCATAGGCGGCGGTGTCCCCCGGCAGCGCACCGGGATCGCCGCGATCCTCCACGACTCCTGGGTCATCGCCCGGCGCAACCTGCGCCGCATGATGCGCATCCCCGAGATCGTGGTCTTCGGCCTCATGCAGCCGGTCATGTTCGTGCTGCTGTTCTCGTACGTCATGGGCGGCGCGATCCAGATCCCCGGGACGCAGGCCAGCCAGGACGCGTACATCCAGTTCCTGATGGCCGGCATCTTCGCGCAGACCGTCACCTTCGCGGTGGCGGGCGCCTCGGCCGGCATCGCGGAGGACATGACCAAGGGCCTGGTCGACCGCTTCCGCTCGCTGCCGATGACCCGCTCCGCGGTGCTCGTCGGCCGCACCCTCGCCGACCTGGTGCAGACCGCGTTCATCCTGCTGGTGCTCGCCCTGGTGGCGCTGCTGGTGGGCTGGCGCATCCACGACGGCATCTGGGAGGCGCTCGGTGCCTTCGGCCTGCTGCTGCTGCTGGGCTACGCCTTCTCCTGGATCGGCGCGCTCATCGGCCTGTCGGTGCGCAGCCCCGAGGCGGCCACCTCGGCCGGCCTGATCTGGCTGTTCCCGCTGACGTTCATCTCCAACGCCTTCGTGCCGATCAGCTCGATGCCGGGCTGGCTGCAGCCGATCGCCTACTGGAACCCGTTCTCGGCGACCGTGCAGGCCTGCCGCGACCTCTTCGGCAACCAGGTCGGTCCGGTCGACGAGGCCTGGCCGATGCAGCACGCGGTGCCGGTGTCGATCGTCTGGTCGCTGGTGATCATGGCCCTGTTCTCCTGGCTCTCGGTGCGCAAGTACCGCTCCGCCGCGGGCTGAGCAGGAGCACGAGCGCGAGCACGAGCGGCACGACGCCGCGGTGCGGGGCACCGCGAGCCGCAGGAAAAGCAGGAGGAAGAGGGGCGGACCCGGCGTGTCGCCGGGTCCGCCCCTCCGTGCGCGGTGCCGCGCTCAGCCCGCGTGGGGCTTGGCCTCGATGACGGTCACGCTCGCACGCTTGCCGTTCGGCATCTCGTACGTGGCGTCCTCGCCGACCTTCTTGCCGTTGATCGCGCGGCCGAGCGGCGACTGCGGGGAGTAGATGTCGAGGTCCTCGCCGGCCACCTCGCGGGAGCCGAGCAGGAAGCGCATGGTGTCGTCCGTGTCGCCGTCGAAGGCCACGGTCACGATCATGCCGGGGGCGACGATGCCGGAGTCCGCGGGGGACTCGCCGACCTTCGCGCGCTCCAGCAGCTGGGTGAGCTGGCGGATGCGGGCCTCGTACTTGCCCTGCTCCTCCTTGGCCGCGTGGTAACCGGCGTTCTCCTTGAGGTCACCCTCCTCGCGCGCCGCCTCGATCTTCTGGGCGATCTCGATGCGCCAGGGACCGGTCAGGTGCTCCAGCTCGGCCTTGAGCTGGTCGTAGCCGGACTGAGTGAGCCAGGTCACGTCATCGCTGGTCTGGGTCACAGGTGCTCCTCGTCGGTACTGGGCTGTGCTGAGGGTTGGTCGTCAGCAGGATTCGGTGTCACTACAAAGCAACGCCCGCTCCCGTGTGCGTGCTCGGAAGGGGCGAAACCACGAGCCTAACAATTTCCGCCTCCCGGCGGGAGGGGCGCTCGCGGGTGTCCGGGTACGGCAACGGCCGCGGCGCAGGGCCGCGGCACTCCGTGGGGATGCCCGCCTCATCCCCGAATATGCGCCCGGCCGGGTGAGATCTGCAAAGGGACCGCCCCGGCGGCGGCTACTTCCGCGGCGTGCAGCCCAGCACCTCGGCCGTGACCCCGCGGGCCGTCGTGTGCAGGGTGACGACCTTCGAGTACGTCGATCCCCCGGCCGGCACGGGGAAGTCGAACAGGCCCACCACGGCCTTGTCCGCGCTCATCGAGCGGACGGTGCACACCCCCGCCGTGCCGGACTTCTTGCGCACCGACAGCTGCAGCTGCAGCTCGCTGTCCGAGACCGCCTGGAAGGTCGGCACGCTCGCGTTGATGGTGCTCTCCCGCAGCATGTACGAGCCGCCCAGCCACGCCACCACGCCCAGGAACAGCACCCCGCACACCACGGCGGCCCTCCGCAGGCGGCGGTCGGCCTCCGCGTCGGAGCGGCGGCTGTACCGGCCGTCGGGCAGGGCGGAGGTCGTACGGCTCAGGTCCATGGGCGGCTCGGTCCTTTCGACGAGGGGCTCTCGGGCTGACGGGGGAATGGAGCGGCTCCCCAGTCCGTCACTATAGGAGGGGCACGTCCGCGCCGGAGGCGGCGGGGGAGGCGACCCGACGAACCGGACATACCTGGAAGGAAACCAGGCGTTGAGCGAGCAGTTGCGACTGATGGCGGTGCACGCGCACCCGGACGACGAGTCCAGCAAGGGCGCCGCCACCATGGCGATGTACGTGGCCCAGGGGGTGGACGTGCTGGTGGCCACCTGCACCGGCGGCGAGCGGGGGTCGATCCTCAACCCGAAGCTGCAGGGCGACCCCTGGGTCGAGGAGAACATCCACGAGGTGCGCCGCAAGGAGATGGACGCCGCGCGGGAGATCCTCGGGGTGCAGCAGGCCTGGCTGGGCTACGTCGACTCCGGCCTGCCCGAGGGCGACCCGCTGCCCCCGCTCCCCGAGGGCTGCTTCGCCCTGGAGGACGTGGACACGGCGGCCGGCGCCCTCGTGCGGCTGATCCGCGAGTTCCGCCCGCATGTGATCACCACGTACGACGAGAACGGCGGGTACCCGCACCCCGACCACATCATGACCCACAAGATCACCATGGTGGCCTTCGACGCCGCCGGCGACCCCGAGGCCTACCCGGACGCCGGGGAGCCCTGGCGGCCGCAGAAGCTGTACTACAACCACGGCTTCCCGATGGGCCGCATCCGCGCCCTCCACGCCTACCTCTCCGAGAACGGGCACGACTCCCCGTACGGCGAGTGGATCGAGGGCTGGGAGAAGAGCGGCCGCAAGGAGCGTGAGATCACGACCCGCGTGAAGTGCGACGACTGGTTCGAGATCCGCGACAAGGCCCTCATCGCGCACGCCACCCAGATCGACCCGGACGGCCCGTGGTTCCGCGTGCCGATCGACGTGCAGCGCGAGGTCTGGCCCACCGAGGACTACGAGCTCGCCCGTTCGCACGTCGACACCGACCTGCCCGAGGACGACCTCTTCGCAGGCCTCCGCAAGTAGCCCCACCCCGGTGGCCCGGCCCCCGCAGGGCCGGGCCACCATGGAGAGATGAGCACCCCCGTGAACCTCACGCACCTCGCCGCCGACCTCGCCCTCGACGAGACCAAGGTCACCCCCGGCCTGCTGGGCTTCGTCGTCTTCGCGGCCCTCGGCGTCGCCACCTGGTACCTGCTGAAGTCGATGAACAGCCGGTTCAAGAAGATCGACTTCGCCGAGGAGCCCGAATCCCCGAAGGAGTGACCCCGGCGGGCCGGGGCCGGGCCGCCGCGCCGACCTCGCCGCCGGCGGGCCGGCGATGCGCAAGGATGGCCCCATGCCGAACCGTCTCGCCGACGCGACCTCGCCGTACCTGCTGCAGCACGCCGACAACCCGGTCGACTGGTGGCCCTGGGGGCCGGAGGCCTTCGCCGAGGCCGAACGGCGCGGCGTGCCGGTGCTGCTGAGCGTCGGCTACGCAGCGTGCCACTGGTGCCACGTCATGGCCCACGAGTCCTTCGAGGACGACGGGGTGGCCGCCTACGTGAACGCGCACTTCGTCGCCGTCAAGGTCGACCGCGAGGAACGGCCCGACGTCGACGCCGTCTACATGGAGGCCGTCCAGGCCGCGACCGGCCAGGGCGGCTGGCCCATGACGGTCTTCCTCACCCCCGCCAAGGACCCGTTCTACTTCGGCACCTACTTCCCGCCCGAGCCCCGGCACGGCATGCCCGGCTTCCGCCAGGTGCTGGAAGGCGTCGTCTCCGCCTGGAGCGACCGCCGCGACGAGGTCGACGAGGTCGCCCGCCGCATCCGCACCGACCTCGCCGAACGCGCCCGGGTCTACGCCGCCGGCACCCTGCCCCCGCCCGGCGAGGCCGACCTGCACGCCGCCGTCGTCGAACTCACCCGCGGCTTCGACGAGCGCCGCGGCGGCTTCGGCGGCGCCCCCAAATTCCCGCCGTCCATGGTCGTCGAGTGGCTGCTGCGGCACCACGCCCGCACCGGCTCCGAGGCGGCGCTGGAGATGGCGCAGCGCACCTGCGACGCCATGGCCCGCGGCGGCCTCTACGACCAGCTCGGCGGCGGCTTCGCCCGCTACTCCGTCGACGCCGACTGGGTCGTGCCGCACTTCGAGAAGATGCTGTACGACAACGCCCTGCTGCTCCGCGCCTACCTGCACCTGTGGCGGGCCACCGGCGACCCGCAGGCCCGCCGCGTCGCCCTGGAGACCGCGGACTTCCTGCTCCGCGAACTCCGCACCTCCGAGGGCGGGTTCGCCTCCGCGCTGGACGCCGACTCGCTCGACCCGGCCACCGGGAAGTCCGCCGAGGGCGCCTACTACGCCTGGACGCCCGAGCAGCTCACCGCCGCACTCGGCCCCGACGACGCGGCGACCGCCGCCGAACTCTTCGAGGTCACCGGCACGTTCGAGCACGGCAGCTCGGTGCTGCAGCTCCTCCGCGACCCCGCCGACCCCGTCGCGTACGCCCGCATCCGCGCCCGGCTGGCCGGGGCCCGCGACGGACGGCCCGCCCCCGCCCGTGACGACAAGGTCGTCGCGGCCTGGAACGGCCTCGCCGTCGCCGCCCTCGCCGAGACCGGCGCCCTGCTGGAGCGGCCCGACCTCGTCGAGGCCGCCGAACGCGCCGCCGACCTGCTGCTCTCCGTGCACCTCACCGCCGACGGCCGGCTGCTGCGCACCTCCCGCGACGGACAGCCCGGCCCGAACGCCGGTGTGCTGGAGGACTACGCCGACACCGCCGAGGGCTTCCTCGCGCTGTACGCCGTCACCGGCGACACCGCCTGGCTGGATCTCGCCGGCGGCCTCCTCGACACCGTCCTCGCGCACTTCGCCGACCCCGCCTCGGGCGCCTTCCACGACACCGCGGACGACGCCGAGGAGCTGATCCGCCGCCCGCAGGACCCCACCGACAACGCCACCCCCTCCGGCTGGACGGCCGCCGCCGGCGCCCTGCTCGGCTACGCCGCGTACACCGGCTCCGACCGCCACCGCACCGCCGCGGAGAAGGCCCTCGGCATCGTCACCGCGCTCGGCGCCCGCGCCCCGCGGTTCGTCGGCTGGGGGCTCGCCGTCGCGGAGGCCCTCGTCGACGGCCCCCGCGAGGTCGCCGTCGTCGGCCCCGCCGACGACCCCGCCACCGCCGGACTGCACCGCGCCGCCCTGCGCGGCACCGCCCCCGGCGCCGTCGTCGCGGTCGGTGCGCCCGGCACGAAGGACGTCCCGCTGCTCGCCGACCGCCCGCTGCTCGACGGCCGGCCCGCGGCGTACGTCTGCCGGCACTTCACGTGCGACGCGCCGACCGCGGACGCGTCCCGACTCGCCTCGCAGCTGCGGTGATCCGGCTGCGGCGGGCGGCCGGTCCGCGCCACCATGGGCCATGACCTGGACCCTGACCCACGACCCGGCCGCCTTCCGTGCCGGGGCCGGAGCCTTCGTCGACGACCACCCGGCGGAGAACACCGTGCTGCTCACGGTGCTCGACCGGTTCGCGAAGGACGGCCCGCACGCCTACGGGCCGGACGACCCGCTGCTCGGCTGGTGGCGGTCCGCACCGGACGGCCCCGTCGAGGGCGCGTTCCTGCGGACCCCGCCGTACCCGCTCCGGCTGGGCCGGATGCCGGTGCCCGCCGCCGCCGGACTCGCCCGCACCCTCCACGCGCAGGGCGTGCCGGTACACGGGGTCGGCGGCATCCGGGAGGCGGCGGAGGCGTTCGCGGCGGCATGGACGGCGGCCGACGGGGGCGTCACCGCGACCGTGGCCGTCGACGAACGGCTCCACCGGCTGGCCGGGCTGGTGCCGCCGGACCCGGCCCCGCGCGGCCGGGTCCGGCCCGCCCGGGCCGACGACCGGGAGCAACTCGTCGCCTGGCACGAGGCGTTCACCGCCGAGATCGCAGGGGGCCGGGCCACCGACCACGCCGCCGCCGTCGACCACCGGCTCGCCGACGGCACCCTGCACCTCTGGGAGGACGGCGGCCTCCCGGTCTCCTTCGCCGGGGTCAGCCCCGTCATCGCCGGCATGGCGCGCATCGGCCCGGTGTACACCCCGCCTGCCCTGCGCGGCCGCGGCTACGCGAGCGGCCTCGTCGCGGCCGGCTCCGCCCACGCCCTGCGCGAGGGCGCGTCGGAGGTGCTCCTCTACACCGACCTCGCCAACCGGACGAGCAACGCGATCTACCACCGGCTCGGCTACCGGCAGGTCGGCGACCTCGTGGTGCTGGACTTCACCGCCCGGTAGGCCGCCCGGAGAGCGGGCCGGCCGGCCCCGGCGCCGGCCCCGCCCGCCCCCGTGCGCGCCCCCGTGCCCGCCCCCGTGCGCGGGCCCTCCCACGGGGTGTTCGGGTCCGCACGAGGTGTTGACGCAGAGTTGATCCGGAGTTCGCCTCGGAGCGTGCGGGACATGTCACCCTGGGTGGGTGTATCTGACGGTCAATCACCTGACGGGGGGCGAGGCGATGGCGCTGCGGCATGCGCGGTTCTGGGGCGGAGTGGTGGCGGTGTCCGCCGCCCTGGCGGTGATCGCCGGGTACCTGGCCGGCGGGACGCGGCTGGTCTGGATCGTCGCCGCGGCCGAGACGCTCCTGGTGATGGCGTACGTCGCGTGGCGGTTCCGGGGGCGGGTGCGCCGGAGGCCGGCGACGGGCCGGGGTGCGGGCGCGGCGGCGCACTGCGAGCGCTGCCGCCGGGCCCAGGAGCGGCTGGAGGCGAGGGGCGTGTCAGGTGGCGGCGTTGTACGCCACCAGTGACACGCCGACGTACTGCACGACGAACGCGCCGAGGGTGAAGGCGTGGAAGACCTCGTGGAACCCGAACCACTGCGGTGACGGGTTCGGGCGCTTCAGTCCGTAGACGACGCCGCCCAGGCTGTAGAGGCAGCCGCCGACGATCATCAGGGTGAGGACGGTGGCGCCGCCGGCGCGCAGGAAGTCGGGCATGAAGAAGGCCGCGGCCCAGCCGAGCGCGAGGTAGACCGGGGTGTAGAGCCAGCGCGGGGCGCCGACCCAGAACACCCGGAACGCGATGCCGAGCAGCGCTCCGCCCCAGACCGCCCAGAGCAGGGCCTGCCGGGCGCCGCCGTCCAGCAGCAGGACGGTGAACGGGGTGTAGCTGCCCGCGATGATCAGGAAGATGTTGGCGTGGTCGAGGCGGCGGAGGACCGCCTCGCCGCGCGGCCCCCAGGTGAACCGGTGGTACACCGCGCTGACGCCGAAGAGCAGCCAGGCGCTGACGGAGTAGATCGCGCAGGCGGCCTTGGCGGCGGGCGTGTCGGCCAGGCAGATCAGGACGATTCCGGCGGCCACCGAGGCGGGGAACATGCCGGCGTGCAGCCAGCCGCGCCACCGTGGCTTCCACTCCTCGGCGGCGGGGCCGGGGGCGTCCGCGATGGGGTCGGCAGTGAGGTCCGCAGTCATGCGCGACATCTTACGGAACCGTAGGTTACTGACAAGTAGGAGATGGCGATCTGCCGTATTGGACAATATGGAGTGTTAGCCAGGTCTCATCGGGCACTCCGAGGTGATCCACATCGAGCCTTTTCGGCACTATCCAGCGACGTAATGGATGAAAAACTGACGCATGTGCTACGGAATGTCGAAAAGTGGGCTGGTGTCCGGAGCTACGGTGTAACCACCCTCAACCCCCCGCGATGCCGTCTCCTGGCCGAGATGGTGTGAAACGGAGCGAACGTGTCGCCACTGAAGTCTGCGCTCGCCGAGTCCGCGCCGACCCGCCACAAGCCCCTGCTGGCCTGGGTCGCCGAGATCGCCGAGCTGACCCAGCCCGACCGGATCGAGTGGTGCGACGGCTCGGAGGAGGAGTACCACCGCCTCGCCGAACTGCTGGTCGCCCAGGGCACCTTCAGGAAGCTCGACGACGAGAAGCGGCCCAACTCGTACTACGCGGCCTCCGACCCGAGCGATGTCGCCCGCGTCGAGGACCGCACCTTCATCTGCTCCGAGCAGGAGAAGGACGCCGGCCCGACCAACCACTGGAAGGCCCCCGCCGAGATGCGGGAGATCTTCTCCGGCGCCGACGGCCTGTTCCGCGGTGCGATGAAGGGCCGCACGATGTACGTCGTGCCGTTCTCCATGGGTCCGGTCGGCTCCCCGCTGGCCGCCTACGGCGTCGAGATCACCGACTCCGCCTACGTCGCCGTCTCGATGCGCGTCATGACCCGCATGGGCAGCGCCGTGATCGACCAGCTCGGCGAGGACGGCGACTTCGTGAAGGCCGTCCACACGGTCGGCGCGCCCCTCGCCGAGGGCCAGGACGACGTGCCGTGGCCCTGCAACACCACCAAGTTCATCTCGCACTTCCCCGAGACCCGCGAGATCTGGTCCTTCGGCTCCGGCTACGGCGGCAACGCTCTGCTCGGCAAGAAGTGCTACGCCCTGCGCATCGCCTCCACCATGGCCCGCGACGAGGGCTGGCTGGCCGAGCACATGCTCGTCCTCAAGCTCACCCCGCCGGCCGGCCCCACGGGCGAGGCGGAGCCGAAGTACATCGCCGCGGCCTTCCCGTCCGCGTGCGGCAAGACCAACCTCGCGATGCTCCAGCCCACCATCCCGGGCTGGAAGGTCGAGACGATCGGCGACGACATCGCCTGGATGCGCTTCGGCGCCGACGGCCGTCTCCGCGCCATCAACCCCGAGGCCGGCTTCTTCGGCGTCGCCCCCGGCACCGGCGTCGACACCAACGCCAACGCCATCGACACCCTGTGGGGCAACACGGTCTTCACCAACGTCGCCCTCACCGACGACGGCGACGTGTGGTGGGAGGGCCTCACCGACGAGGCCCCGGCGCACCTCACCGACTGGCGCGGCAACGACTGGACGCCCGCCTCCGGCACCCCGGCCGCGCACCCCAACGCCCGGTTCGCCGTGCCCGCCGCGCAGTGCCCGACCATCGCGCCCGAGTGGGAGGACCCGGCGGGCGTGCCGATCTCGGCGATCCTCTTCGGCGGCCGCCGCGCCACCGCCGTCCCGCTCGTCACCGAGTCCTTCGACTGGCAGCACGGCGTCTTCCTCGGGGCCAACATCGCCTCGGAGAAGACCGCCGCCGCCGAGGGCACCGTCGGCGAGCTGCGCCGCGACCCCTTCGCGATGCTCCCGTTCTGCGGCTACAACATGGGCGACTACTTCGCCCACTGGCTGGGCCTCGGCGCGCAGGCCGACGCCGCGAAGCTGCCGAAGATCTACTACGTCAACTGGTTCCGCAAGAACGCGGCCGGCGACTTCGTGTGGCCCGGCTACGGCGAGAACATCCGCGTGCTGAAGTGGATCGTCGAGCGCCTGGACGGCACCGGCAAGGGCGTCGAGACCCCGATCGGCGTGCTGCCGGAGGCGGACGGCTTCGACCTGTCCGGCCTCGGCCTCGCGCAGGACGACCTCGACCTGCTCTTCTCCGTCGACGCCGACATCTGGCGCCAGGAGGCCGCGCTCGTCCCCGCCCACCTGGAGCTGTTCGGCGAGCACACGCCGGCCGCGCTCTGGGAGGAGTACCGCGCGCTCGTGAAGCGCCTGGGCTGACAACCCCGCACCGGTGGGAGCCGCGACCGCGGCCCCGCCGGTCCGCGGACGCCGACGGCCGGAGCCCCGGCCGGACGATCTCCCCACCCCGACCACCGCGGGGGATCGTCCGGATCGGGCCTCCGGCCGTCACGCGTACGCCCCGCGGCCCGGGAGGGCTGCGGGGCGTACGGGTACGGGCACGGACTCAGGGCTGGGTGTAGCCGCCCAGGAAGTCGCCGATCCGGGTGACCGCGTCCGCGATGTCCTCGGCGCGCGGCAGGGTGACCAGCCGGAAGTGGTCCGGCTCGGGCCAGTTGAAGCCGGAGCCCTGCACGATCAGGATCCGCTGGGCGCGCAGCAGGTCGAGCACCATCTGCGCGTCGTCCTTGATCTTGTACACCTGCGGGTCGAGCCGCGGGAAGGCGTACAGCGCGCCCTTGGGCTTCACGCAGCTGATGCCGGGGATGTCGTTCAGCAGCCGGTACGCGGTGTCCCGCGACTCCAGCAGCCGTCCGCCCGGCAGGATCAGGTCCTTGATCGACTGCCGTCCGCCGAGCGCGGCCGCGACCGCGTGCTGCGCCGGCATGTTGGCGCACAGCCGCATCGACGCGAGCACCGTCAGGCCCTCGATGTAGCTGGTCGCACGCTGGCGGTCGCCCGACAGCACCATCCAGCCGGAGCGGAAGCCCGCCACCCGGTAGGCCTTGGACATGCCGTTGAAGGTGACGCAGAAGAGGTCCGGGGCCAGCGTGGCCAGCGGCACGTGCACCGCGTCGTCGTAGAGGATCTTGTCGTAGATCTCGTCCGCGTACACCACCAGCCGGTTGCGGCGGGCGATCTCGACGATGCCCTCCAGCACCTCGCGCGGGTACACCGCGCCGGTGGGGTTGTTCGGGTTGATCACCACGATGGCGCGGGTGCGGTCGGTGACCTTGGCCTCGATGTCGGCGAGGTCCGGGTACCACTCGGACTGCTCGTCGCAGCGGTAGTGCACGGCGGTGCCGCCGGCCAGCGAGACCGAGGCCGTCCACAGCGGGTAGTCCGGCGCGGGCACGAGCACCTCGTCGCCGTCGTCCAGCAGGGCCGTCATGGCGAGCTGGATCAGCTCCGACACGCCGTTGCCGAGGAAGACGTCCTCGACCGAGAGCCCGTGCAGGCCGCGCTCCTCGTAGTGCATCACCACCGCGCGGCGGGCCGACAGCAGGCCCTTCGAGTCGCCGTAGCCGTGCGCGCCGGCGAGGTTCCGCAGGATGTCCTGCAGGATCTCCGGCGGGGCCTCGAAGCCGAACGCCGCAGGGTTGCCGGTGTTCAGCTTGAGGATGCGGTGGCCCTGGTCCTCCAGCCGCATCGCCTCGTCGAGTACCGGGCCGCGGATGTCGTAACAGACGTTGGCGAGCTTGCTGGACTGGATGACCTGCATGCCTGCCTACTTTACGGCGGTGTTACCCGGATCATCACGTGTTCCGCACCACAGGTCGTCCGGGCTGCGCAAGGATCGGCAGGACCGATGAGGGGGGACCGGGATGATCGGGCCGTGGGCCGGGGCGCTGATCGGCCTCGCCGCCGCCGCGCCGCTGCGCGCCGCCGTCGTGCGGCACGCCGTGCCGTACGGCGAACCGCTGCGTCTCTGCTGCCCCGCCGGACGGTTCGGCCGGCTGCCGGCCGGCCGCTGCCCCGGCTGCGGCGACCGGGCCGCAGGGCCCGCGCCCGGCACGGTCGAGGCGGTCGCCGCCGCGGTCGGTGCCGCGCTCGGCCTGGCCGCCGACCCGGGCACCGCGGCACTGCTCTGCTGGGCGGGCCTGTTCGGGGTGCTGCTCGGCTTCGTCGACACGGCCGTGCTCAGGCTGCCCGACGCACTGACCCTGCCGCTCGCCGCCGGCACCGCCGTGCTCCTGCCGTTCGCCGACCACCGCCCGGCCGTGCTGCTGCGCTGCCTGCTGGCCGCCGCCGCACTCGGGCTGCTCTACGGCGGGCTGGCCCTGCTCGTGCCGATCGGCCTCGGCGACGCCAAGCTCGCACCGAGCCTCGGCGCCGTCCTCGGCCTGTACGGCTGGGGCGCGGTGGTCTCCGGCGTCTTCGCCGCGTTCCTGCTGGGCGGCCTGTGGGGCGTGCTGCTGCTGCTCACCCGCCGGGCCGGCCGGGGCGACGCGCTGCCCTTCGGACCGCCCCTGCTGCTGGGGGCCCTGGTCGCGCTGCTCGCCGCGCTCTGAGTCCTGAGCGGGGGCCGCGGCCCCGGGCCAGGCCCCGGGAATGGACGGGGCCCGCCGTACCCCAGCGGTACGGCGGGCCCCTGAGGCGCGCCTGCCCCACCCTCAGGGGGTGGCGCGCCTGGTCGTGTTACGGCATCGCGTGGGCGTGGGCGCCCACGTTGGTGGAGAAGTCGTTGCCGTTCTTCGCGTCCCAGTTGGTCGACCAGGTCATCGCGCCGCGGATGGTGGGCCACTTCGCCGGGGGGACGAAGCTGCCGCAGTGCGTGCCAGTGGCGAGGCAGTCCAGCGCGTTGTTGACGACGGTGGAGTTGACGTAGCCGCCGCCCGCCGCCTGCGAGGACGCCGGGACGCCGATGCCGACCTGGTCGGGCCGGAGGCCGCCCTGGATGTGGGTGCAGACCTGCGCGGTGATGAAGTCGATCGTGCCCTGGGTGTAGACCTTGCCGTCGCAGCCGTTCATGCCGCCCGAGTTGTAGAACTGGGTGTTGACGACGGTCAGGATGTCCTTGGTGTTGAGCGCCAGCTGGAAGTACGCACCGGCGGTGCTGTACATCCCGATGGTCTCCGGGGCCATGGTCAGGACGAACTTCGAGCCGACCTTCGACTTCAGGGTGTGCAGCGACTGCGACATGTACGTCGGGTCGACGCCGTTCTCCAGGTCGATGTCGATGCCGTCGAAGCCGTACTGCTGGATCAGCGCGTAGGCGGTGTTGGCGAAGTTCGTGGCGGCGGTGGCGTTGGCGACGCTGATCGCGCCGTTCTGGCCGCCGACCGACAGGACGACCTTCTTGCCGGCCGCGTGCTTGGTGGCGATGTCGGCCTTGAAGTCGGCGTCGGTGTAGCCGCCGAGCTTGGTGCCGAGCGCCGGGTCGAGGGTGAAGCTGATGCCGCCCTGCGTGGTGGTGGCGTCGGCGAACGACACGGCGATGATGTCGTACGCGCTCTGCACGTCGCGCAGGCGCTGCACGGGCGCGCCGTTGTCGAAGTTCTGCCAGTAGCCGGTCAGCACGTGCTTGGGCAGGTCGCCGGGCGGCGGCGCGGTCGGGGAGGAGGTCGACGTCGGGCTGCTCGTCGGGGTCGGCGAGGCGGTCGGCGTCGGGCTCTGGGTCGGCGTCGCGGTCGGCGAGGGGGTGGGGGAGGCCGAGGTCGGCGTGGCGGTCGGGGTGGCGGTGCCGGCGGGGCCGGTCAGCGTGATGTCGTCCGCGTTGTAGGCGGCCTGGCCGTACCAGCCGTGCACGTAGAGGGTGACGCTGGTGGTCGAGGCGCCGGTCGTGAAGGTCGTCGACAGCTGGTTCCAGCTGCTCTGGCTCGACCAGGTCGACGGGTCGGTGGAGCCGGTGCCGCGGGCGCCGAGGTAGACGTACGGGCCCTGCACGTAGCCGGCCAGCGTGTAGCTGGTGTTCGGCAGCACGCTGACGGTCTGCTTGCACTCGGCCGTGTCGGAGCTGCTCGGCGCGGCGCTCAGCGCGTTCGAGCCGGCGTGCACGGGGGAGGAGACGGTGCTCGCGGTGCCGGTGCAGACCCAGCCGGAGAGGTTGCCGGTCTCGAAGCCGCCGTTGGTGACGAGGTTGCCCACGGCGGCGTCCGCGCCGCCGGCGGTCAGCGCCAGGCCGGCGCCGGCCAGGGCGAGAACGGTGGAGCCGGCGGCGACGGCGGCGGGGAGCGAGAAGCGGCGGCGCCGATGGGACGGCTGCGCGACGGGACGGGCCATGTCGAGCTCCTGGGGGAGGGAGGGGAGGGGGGAGCCGCCGCGGTGGGGGTCGCGGCGGCTCCGCGTGGGGGAGGGTTCGGTGCGGTCCGCAGGAAAGTCCGGGAGGGCGTCCGGCGTGCCCCCGGTCACACAAGCTGGACTAGACCAATAGGGGCCGTCAAGAACCGGACGCCGCTTTGAGCTCCACTTCAGGCCGATTTAAGGAAGGCGAGACCGGACCGTTGCCGAGCCGGGCGGACACACCGGGACGGACCGGGGACAAGGCCGTAACCCCATCGGTACCTGCGGCTTTACCTCCGACCATCCCTCCGGAGTAGGCTGCGCGAGGGATTTTCGCACCACGTCGGCGAACGGCGACGAGCACGGAGAGGCCGAGGAACATGGGTCTGCGCGATGTGGTCGAGCGCACGCCGGGTCTGCGGACCCTGCTCGACAACGCCTACCGCCTCTACGGCCGCCGGGTCGAGGTGCACCTCGACAGCACCCCCCGCCACATCGGCGTCATCCTCGACGGGAACCGCCGCTGGGCGAAGGCCACCGGCGGCACCACCGCCCAGGGCCACCAGCGCGGCGCCGACAAGATCAGCGAGTTCCTGGGCTGGTGCGACGAGACGCACGTCAAGGTCGTCACCCTGTGGATGCTCTCCACCGACAACCTCTCCCGGCCGGCCGAGGAGCTCGTGCCGCTGCTGCGGATCATCGAGGACGCCGTCCGCGGCCTCGCCGCCGCCCGCCGCTGGCGCGTCAACCCGGTCGGTGCGCTCGACCTGCTGCCCCCGGCCACCGCGCAGGTGCTCAAGGAGGCCGCGCACGACACGGCCCACATCGAGGGCATCACCGTCAACGTCGCGATCGGCTACGGCGGCCGCCGCGAGATCGCCGACGCCGTCCGCTCGCTGCTCCAGGAGCACGCCGACCGCGGCACCCCGATCGAGCAGCTCGCCGAGATCCTCGACGTCGAGCACATCTCCGAGCACCTCTACACCAAGGGCCAGCCCGACCCGGACCTCGTCATCCGCACCTCGGGCGAGCAGCGGCTCTCCGGCTTCCTGCTCTGGCAGAGCGCCCACAGCGAGTTCTACTTCTGCGAGGCGTACTGGCCGGCCTTCCGCAAGGTCGACTTCCTGCGGGCGCTGCGCGACTTCCAGGTGCGCAACCGGCGCATGGGTCTCTGACCGGCCGGTACCCGCCACCGCACCCCGGCTGCACCCCGCCGGGCTCCCGCGGCGGCCGCCGTGCCCGCTCCGCCGCCGTGCCGGCCGACGGCCGTGCCTGCTCTCCGCCGTCCGGCCGCGCCGGTTCCCGCTGACGCCGGGTCAAGCGGCATACCCGCAGGCCACCGCCCCAAAACGTTCACCAGTTGTGATCCGCCAGTTCGCGCCGTCGGGCATGCCGGGCACCTCACCGGGGCATACACCGGTCAGACCGGTACCCCGGCCACCGGGGTCGCGGGGACCGGTGAGCCGCGGGTGACGCTGGGTCATCCGCTCTGGAGGCCTAGTGGTCAGTTCGAAGAGCCGCCGGACACCAGACCGGCGCACGTACGTTCTCGACACGAGCGTGCTCCTGGCGGACCCACTCGCCATGAACCGCTTCGAGGAGCACGAGGTCGTCCTGCCGGTGGTCGTGGT
>NZ_BPRL01000090.1:0-31479 GCF_045862635.1 Kitasatospora sp. NE20-6 | reverse complement strand
AACAGGGCTCCCGGGTTGAAGCGTTGGCGAGTGAGATCACCAGTGCAACAGCCGGGAGCCCTGTTGCGTCACGCCCCACTTCCTCAATCCTGTCGTCACCCTCGCAGCTCAGGATGAGAAGGGCTCAGTGATCACGCTATTTGCTCTTGGCTTATGTCTGGGGGTGCCATTCCACGATGACCACGGTGGCGTCGTCCTGCAGGTCGTGGTCGCAGTGGGCTCGCAGGGCGTGCATGAGAAGGAGTGCACGGTGGCGCGGGGAGGGAAGTCGACGGGCAGTGCCCGCCACTTGCATCCGTTGTCGACCATGTACCGGATGGCGTCCACGATCACCCGGCGGCAGTGCTTCTCCGGACGACCGCCCCCGGCACCGGTGCCATGCCGGCAACGGCAGCAGCGGCTCGGTGGCCTGCCACTCCGCGTCGCTCATGTCGGAGGGATACCGCCGCGGCCGGGCCGTTCGGTCGGCCCCACGACCGAAACGGCACGCCGGACATCAACATCCCGGCATCGGGTCGGAGTCGGCAATGACGGACCGGGCAGGGCAGAACGACACACAGGACTCCTGGGAGCGCGGACGGCGTGGACAACCACCGCATCCACCAGGAGCCCTGCTGTGCTGTCCGGCGATCGAGCCAGTCCCACAAGCCGGTCGACCGCCACTTGCCCGTCACCGGTTCTCGATCGGCCGGTCAGAGGGGGAGGTCCACGGCCAGGGGGCGGTGGTCGGAGAGTGGGAGGCGAAGGTAGTGGGGGGTGTGGGGATCGGAGTGGGGGATTCCGGAGGCGAGGATGTGGTCGAGTTGGAGTCGGGGGCGGTGGGCGGGGAAGGTGCGGGCGCGGGCCAGGTCGCGCCAGCGGGCAGGGCTGGTCGGGGAATTGGGTGTGAGTAGGTCGGCGGCGCGCAGGACGGTGGCGGGTATCGCGCCGCCGAGGTTGAAGTCGCCGAGGAGGAGGTGCGGCCGTGGCAGGTCGGAGATCCACCGGTGGATGGCGAGGAGCTGGCGGATGTTGGGCCCGGGGAAGAAGGAGAGGTGCAGGGCGACGGCGGTGAACGGGCCGCGCCGGCCCTGGAGGACGGCGGCGAGGGCGGAGCGCGGCCGGTCGCGGATCACGGTGAGGCCGGGCCGTCCGCGCAGGCGCAGCGGGACGGCGAGGGGCGGGGCGGTGAAGCGGCGGGCGTGCCAGGCGAGGACGGGCAGACGCGTCATCAGGGCGACGCCGTGCGAGGGGGATTCGCCGTCGTGGCCGGTGCCGGGTGGCCCGTACACGCGCATGCCGGGTTCGGACGGGTCGGGAACCCATGTCCGGCCGGGGGCGGCGAGGGCGTGCAGAGCCGAGGTGTAGCGCCAGTCGGTGGCACCGGCGGCCTCGGCGACGGCGCGGGCCTGGTCGACGCGGCCGGTGCGGTCCTGGAAGCGGTCGAGTTCCTGGAGGGCCAGCACGTCGGCGTCCAGAGCGGTGACGGCGTCGAGCAGGGGGCGCATGCCGAAGGGTTCGGAGCCGGCGGACACGGGACGCCCGTCGGAGTGGAGCGGCCGCCCGTGCAGGACGTTGAAGGTCGCGAGGCGTACGAGCGCGCTGTCGTTCACGGCCCGACCGTACACCGACCGTCCTTGGCCCGGAGGCCCGGAAGGCGAGCGAGGCGTTCCGGGCCTCCGGGCCAAGGACGGTCGGGCATGGGTGGCCGGGCGGTGACAGCCTGTCAGGAGAGCCCGGAGGAACGCGCCGGAGCCAGGCCGGGGGGCGGTGGCGGATGCGCCGGGGCCCGGTCGGGTCGGCAGGTGAGGCCGCGGGCGGGCAGGATGCCGGTGGGGAGGAAACGGTCGGTGGCGGTGACCGCGAAGGATGGTGTGGACGCGTCGATTCCGAGCGCGGCCGGCAGCTCCTGCTGCTCCTGGTCGAGCTCGGGGAAGCCGGCCCGCTGTGCCACGACCCGGCGGCCGAGCTGCTCGTCCTCGAACACGGTCTCCGCCGGCAGGGCGGGCCGGTCGACGCGGCCGTCGGCCTCCAGCCGGCCAGAGGGTGGTCCTGGACTCCGGTACGCCGTGGTGTGCTCGTCGGGCAGTACCCGGTCGGGGCGAAGCGGCCGGCCGGCTTCGTCCTCCGGAGCCACCTGGGAAAGTCAGATCGGAAATCCGCCTGATCCTGGTAAGAGGTCTCCCACCCGGGCGATGCCGGAGCCGCCCTCTCGGGTCGGGCCGGCTCCCGGTGATACGGGGGCGAGCTACTCTGCCGCCCGGAACCGGCACAGCAGTCCGGTGCCGGCAGCAGGCGTCAAGTGAACGGAGCCAACATATCCATGGTGAATCCCGCAGTGGAGCGACTGTCCGCCCTGCTGGTACCGCCGACGGACCCTGCGGGGCGCCCCTCCGACTGGGGGCAGGTCGCCGAGAGCTGGAACACGGGCTTCCCCGGTGACTACCGTGACTTCCTGACCGTCTGCGGGGCCGGGGCGATCGACGACTACATGGTGGTCGCGACCGTCCTCGGCAGCGGTCCCGACCTCCGCGAGAGCACGATCAGCGGCCTCACCGATGTAGCGCGGTCCCTGCACCAGGAGCACACCGACCGGCGCCAGTCGGTATGGCCACAGGCCGGCGGACTGGTCTGCTGGGGAGCGACGGTCGACTGCGGCGTCCTCCACTGGGACACCACCGACCCCGATTCCGACCGGTGGCCCGTCGTGGTCCGCGACCGCGGGGGCGACTTCACGCGCTTCGACTTCGGCATGGCCGAGTTCGTCCTCCGGATACTCGGCCCGTCCGGCCAATGCCCGCTGGAAAGCCCCAGGCTCCACGGCGCGCCGAACTCCCGTTTCCTGAACAGGGCCGACGAGAAGCGGATCGAAGCATCCGGCGGCGACCCGTGGGAGTACCTGGAGGAACTCTTCGAAGCCAACGAAGCCGACGCAGCCGACGCAGAAGACGGCCTCCTGATCATCCATCACCCGGACAGCAGCGCGGAGGCGATCCCTGGCGGAACACCTCCCAGCCGGTGCGACTGAACACTGCTCCGCCGGCCGGGCCGCCGACAGCCCGGCCTGCCGGTCGAGCCGAGGGCCGAGGTAGTCCTCGCCGTACGCGTCCCCGGCGCGCTCGTCGGGATCCCGATGGCCGAACACCCGCCGGTGGTCGGGCAGAGGCTCGCCCGTGTCGATGCAGGGGGCACGACGTACGGCCCGCTGCCGGGTGGCGTCCCACGGCTTTGGAAGACGACGATCTGCACATGGTCCCCACCGACCGCGGCCACCTGGCCACGGTTGTGGAGGACCTGCAGGCGCTGCCCGGCGGTACGGACCCGGACCGCCGGCGGACGCTGACCCGCTGGGTCGGCATCGGCCTGCCGGCCCTGGGCGGCTACCGCGACGCCCGCACGTTCCTGCAGCAGGCCCTCGACCTCGCCGAAGCAGCCCTCGACCTGCGGGCCGAGGTCGACGGACACACCGGATGGCAGGGCGGACGTTCACCGTGGTCGACATCATGGAGCTATGCGTCCACCGGTGTGCGGGCCGCTCGAAGATGCAGCTCGCCGCCTGGCTCGGGAGCGGACCGCAGGACGGTCAGGAAGTACCCGGGGCCGGCGGAGGCGGCCGGGATCACCCCCGGGCGGCCCGCCGATGAGTGAAGTGGACCGGGCAGAGCTGATCAAGAGCTGGTTCCTGGCAGGCCGGCTGGTCGGCCCGTTGCTGGCGCTGCCGTTCCGTGCTGCGCGCTCCCGCTGACTCCGCTGCCGGATCCGGTGCAACCCGGTGCGCGTGCTGTGCGTGGGGTTGGTGGATGCAGGGGCGTCCGATCGAGAAGACGGAGTGGCACACGGGATGACCGACGAGGAGTACAGCGCGTTCTACAAGTCCTCGTTCTCCCTACTGGTACGGCAGTTGTACGCCATGACGGGGGAATTCAGCGAGGCGCAGGACGCGGTCCAGGAGGCTTTCGTCCGGGGCTGGGAGAGACGCGCCCGGTTCTCGTCCGACGACGGCCCGCCCGAGGCCTGGATCCGTACGGTCGCCTGGCGCCTGGCGGTCAGCCGGTGGCGGCGGGCCCGCCGCGGCCGGGCGCTGGAGCGACAGCGCGTACAGGCGCTGCCGCAGGAGGCGTCCGGTCCGGGTCCGGAGCACACCGCCCTGGTGGCGGCCCTGCGCAGGCTTCCGGCGGCGCAGCGGCAGGCAATCGTGCTCTTCCACCTGTGCGATCTGAGTCTCCAGCAGATAGCCGAGGAGACCGGGGCGGCGGCCGGCACGATCAAGGCCCGTCTCTTCCGGGGGCGCGCCGCGCTCGCGGAGCACCTGCGCGACGAGCCGGAGGCGGGGAGCGCCCTCCGGCATTCGGAAAGGATGAACAACTGTGCCTGAGCTGGAGGACCACCCGCGCTCCGAACATGAGGACAGGATCTCCTCGTCGCTGCGCGGCCTGTATCGGGAGGCGCCGGTGGCGCTGCCGCTGCCGTACGACACCGTGCGCCGCCGGGGTATGGGCCGGCGGCGCAGGCGGCGGGCGGCGGCGGGAGCAGTGGCCGTGGCGGTGTGCGCGGTCGGCCTGCTGAGCTCGGGTGCCGTCTGGCCGGGGCGTCAGCAAGGGGCCGCCGCACCGGCGACCGCCGGGCCCACGCCTGCGCCGAGTACCGGCACGAGCGCCCCGCTGCCGTCGAGGGATGTGGCCGGCTATGTGGACCTGACCGAACACACGGTCCGGGTCCGGTCCGGCACCACCATCCTTCGGACGCTGCCCGCGACTGCGGGGCGTCCCGACTTCCCCACCCCGACGGGCACCATGAAGGTGGCGGACAAGCAGGCCTCGCCCCACATGAGCAGCAGCACCGGTCCGACGGTGCAGCCGTCCGGTGGGGGCGAGTACGAGCCGACGCTGTCCTGGTGCGTGCGGCTGATCGCCGGGGACGGCCGCTCGACGTACGTCTGCGGCATGAACTGGTACGGGCCGGACATCCTGGGTCACGAGAACCGCACCTTCGGGGCGGTCGGGCTGAACACCGAGGACGCCCGCTGGTTCTTCGACCACGTGCAGGTCGGCGACCCCGTCAGCGTGGTGAACCCGGATCGGTCCGCGCCCGGTGGCACCGGACCCGGCTAGCGTCTCCGCGCGACGGGTCAGCACGTCCCTCCGGTCACGGCGGCTCGCTCGCAGGTCGAACCCGTGATCGCCCTCAAGGCACATGCGACACGCGAGGTGGACCTGCACGGGGCCGGGGCAGGCCGACAGCACCGACCTCGGCTCGGGCGCTGTGCACCAAACCGAGGGGGGTGGGGAATCACGTGACGTTTGCCCTGGGGAATCACGTGACCGTCGACAACCCGCGAACTGCACCGCTACCTGCGCCGGCGCAACGCCGATGCCCGCCACCCGGACGTCCTGGCGGTCAAGCGCCGCGAACGCGCCCGCATCCGCATCCGCAGCGAGAAGGGCATCCGCCGGGGCGGACGTTTCGGCGCCGCTGCAGCCTGACCGCCCCGCCCGTCCCCGGGTGCCGGTATGGGCATCACTTCTCGGGTGCGCTACTCGAAGTGATCGTGACCTCCTTGGGCTTCGGTGCGGAGCTGATTGCGGGTGCGCATCAGGATCCGGCCGAGCATGTTCTTGCCGGTTCCGGTCCTGCCGCGGCCCCAGTAGTGGTCGGTGCCGGTGTCCTCGACGATCTCCTCGTCGGCGGTGGACAACAGGATGCCGCGGATGTCCGCATGCGCACGGAACTTGGCCGCCACGGCACGACGCATCACGTCGTCCTTGACACGCTCCCAGTCCCGCCGCAACGGTCTGGACGGGTCACGGCCCAACTCGGCCGCACGCAGCGGCGTGCGAGCTCGACGGATGAGATCGGCATGGCGGGTGCCGATGAACTTCTGGGCCTGGAAGCAGTGCTCCGAGGTCGGCCACACGTGCCCGTCGAGTTCCAGGTCGTGGGCGGAGAAGTTGGAGAAACAGCCGTAAGGGACTTCGTCCGCGCCGTAGAAGTAGATCGTCATCCAAGCCTCGTCGCAGTTGCGGGAGCCCGTACGGTCCCAGGCCCCGGGCCGCACCTGCAACCGGTTTCGCTCGCCCCTCACGGCCTTCGGCTCATCCCACCGCTGCGGGTGCCGGCATCGCCAACCCGGTGGACGTCGTCGGTCACAGCGCCAGCCTTTCAGGACAACGGGATGCGTTGTACCTGGAGGGGGGAAGCCGTGGGGTTCAATGCCGGCCTGCTGGTGTACGCCGACGGCGACGTGGCCGCCTGCCTGCGGCAGGCAGGCGCGTCCGAACTCGGTCGGACCATCGCCATGACGAGGCGCCTCACTCCGGGCCGGACGGTGGAGCCGACGGCTCCTGTCAGCCTCTGGCAGGGGATGTGTCCGCCCTTCGGGCACGCCTGCGCGGCGCGCTTCCCCGATACCGACATCGTGTGCGACCAGCGGCTGATTCCCGAGCTGTCGTCCGCACTGTCGGCCGAACTCGTTGCCGCGGGCGCTGGCCGACGCCTCGTGCTGCACGCCATGAACAGCGCCGTCGACTGGTCCGCCTTCGCTGTCCGGGAGGACGGGCGGCTCGTTCGCTCGCTCGCTAAGCCTGTGCCCCGACGACGGATTCATCGAGAACATCGGCGAGCCGCTCCCCTTCGAAGCCCCCTACTGGGCCGCTGATTGAGGCCTGCGCGCTCAAGGCGAGGGTGCCGGTGCGCAGCAGGTCCGCGCCGTGGCCGACGATGCCGCGCAGGCTGGTTCCGACCGCGGCGAGCGCGAACACCGCGGCGCCGCCGCGTGGCAGGCTCGTCCGGCCGGTGCTGGCCGGCCACAGCATCGCCGCCCACACCGGGGCTGTGCCGAGGCCGGAGGCGGCGGCTCCGGCCACCGACACCCGGGCGCTCTGCATCGCGGCTCGCCGTGAAGCCGCATCCAGCCGTCGGCCGACTTGCTCGTACGTGTCGAGCAGGAACTCGCCCATGGTGTCGGAGCGGACCTGGCCGGCGTTGCGCTTGAGGTGGATGTACCGGCGTGGGTTCGCCGTGATCCGGCGGTCGCCGATCGTGGCCCGGTTCGCCAGGAGGTGCACCCGGGCGGCGCGCTCCGAAGCGGCATCGTGTCCCATCAGGTCCGCGTCTGCTCGGTGGACTGCTGGGCCGCCTCGTCCGCGCCGACGCTGACCAGCCCTGTTTCGTAGGCGACGATGACGGCCTGGACACGGTCGCGGAGGCCGAGCTTGGCGAGGATGCGGGCGACGTGCGTCTTGACGGTCGCCTCGGCCAGGTGGAGGCGGGTGGCGAGTTCGGCGTTGCTCAGTCCTCGGGCGAGCAGGCCGAGGACCTCCAGTTCACGTGGGGTGAGTGAGGCGAGGTTGCGGTGGAGGGAGGCGGTGTCGCTGCCGCGCCGGGTGAACCGCTGCACGAGGCGGCGGGTGATGGCGGGCGCGAGGAGGGCGTCGCCGGTACGGACCGTGCGGACGGCCGCGGTCAGTTGCTCGGGGGTGACGTCCTTGAGGAGGAAGCCGCTGGCCCCGGCGGACAGTGCCGCATAGACGTACCGGTCGAGGTCGAAGGTGGTCAGGATGATGACGCGGGGTTTGTCGGGGGGACCGGTGAGGATCCGGCGGGTGGCCTCCAGGCCGTCCATCTCGGGCATCCGGACGTCCATCAGGATCACGTCGGGACGTGTACGGCGGACCGCTTCGACCGCTTCGGCCCCGTTGGTCGCCTCGGCGACGACATCGATGCCGTCCGCCCTGAGGATCAACCGGAATCCGGTGCGGACCAGGGTCTGGTCGTCGGCGAGGAGGACTCGCAGCGGCTCGGTCACGGTGCCTCCAGGGGGATCAGGGCCTCCACACGGTAACCGCCGGTCAGACGCCGGCCCGTGTCCAGGATTCCGCCGTAGACGGCGAGGCGCTCGCGCAGGCCGATCAGGCCACGGCCGCTTCCGGCGCCCGCGCCCGGGTGCCCGCCGGTGTCGGTGACTTCCACCCGGAGCCGTTCCGGGCCGTATTCGACGGTGACGGCGGCGGTGGCGCCGGACGCGTGCTTCACGGTATCGGTCAGGGCTTCCTGGACCACGCGGTAGGCGGCGAGTTCGACTCCGGGCGGGAGGGGCCGGGGTGGGCCGGTCACGGTCAGGTCGACGGGCAGTCCGGTGTCCCGGACTCGTCCGACCAGCTTTTCCAGCTGGTCCAGGCCGGGTTGCGGGGCCGGCACCGCCGCCGTGTGGGCGAGGTCTGCACCTTCGTCCGTCCCCTCTTCCTCGTCCGTCATGGTGAGCAGCCCCATGACGTGGCGCAGCTCGGTCATGGCCGCCCGCCCGCCCGCCGGCCTCGACGGCGAGCAGTGCCTCGCAGGCCTCCTCGGGGGAGGTCTTCATGATCTTGCGGGCGGCGCCCGCCTGGATGATCATCACGCTCGACAGCGTGGGACTCCGCCTTCCCGGTTCCGTCATCGCCGTCCACCACGGAGCCGAACTGTTCCCGCTCGCACTCGGTGGCCTGCTCATCGCCACCCTGGGTGCGCTCCTGCCCGCCGGCTGGGCCGCCAGGGCCCGGACCGCCACGGCCCTGCGCACCGAATAGGAGGTCGAGTTCAGAGCTCGTGCCTCCGACCCCCACCGCAAGGAGCGGTGGGGGTCGGTCGGTTCGGCCGTCATCAAGGCGGTGAGCGGGCCGCACACCCGCCCGCACCACATCCGTCATGCCGCGCCCCTGCCCCGCCTCCTCCCGTGCACGCCCCGGCCCCGGCACACACGACCGGACCCGGCCCGTCGTCAGGACAGCCCTGCGACCGGAGAACCCCGCTCCGGCACCCTGCCCTCCGCTCCGGCCGTCCCGCCCGGCCTGGCAGCGCTTCACGCGGCTTCACGCGGCTTCACGCGGCTGCGCACGGCTGCGCACGGCGAGGGCGGCGAGGCCGAGGAGGACGGGTCCGCCGATGGGGGAGGTCATGTCGACGGCGGTGCCGGGGAGGGTGAGGTTCCGGCCGCCGGAGCGGAAGACGACGAAGTCGACGACGGCCGGAGCGGCTTTCTCCGCCCGCCCGGTGACCCGCTCTTTCATGCCCGCCCCGCCACCAGCACCTACGTGCGAGGCATCACCCACCCGGGACAGCCGAACGCCGATCGCTTCACCACCACGCTCTCACTGTGCTTGAAAGCTTCCGGGAAGGCTGAGCTGCACCTCGAAACCGCCTTCGGGACGAGGCCCGGCGCTCACTGTCCCCTGATAAATCCTGGCGCGTTCCCGCATACCGATCAGGCCGTGCCCGACAGGCGCGCCGGAGTCGACCGAAGCCGGGCGTGTGCCGTTGTCGGTGACTCGCACCGAGACCGACTGCGCCTCGTAGCGGATACCGACCGTGACGCTCGCCGGAGCGGCGTGCTTGAGCACGTTGGTCAGCGCCTCCTGGATCACCCGGTACGCGCACAGGTCCATTCCCGCCCGAAGCCGGAAGGGGGTGCCCTCGACCTGCAGCTCGACCGGAACGCCCGCCGCCCTTACCCGCGACAGCAGTTCGTCCAATCGGTCGAGACCCGGGGCAGGCGCGAATCCGGCCGCCTCCCGCCCGTCATTCCCTGCATCCGGTTCTGCCGGGTCGGGCGTCTCCCGCAGCAGGACGAGCAGCCGCCGTAGCTCTTCGAGGGCCTCCCTGCTGGTAGCGGCGATCGTACCCAGCGCTTCCCGGGCGGTCTCCGGGTCGGCTGCGAACACGTAGGACGCCATGCCCGCATGGAGCGACACCACGGACATGTGATGCGCCACCACATCGTGCAGCTCACGCGCGATCCGGACCCGTTCCTCGGTCACCGCCTGCCGAGCCCGGGCCTCCTGCTCCGCACGCAGACGGTGTGTCATCGCCGCCAGTCGGCGGCTGCGTTCGGCAGCGATCCCAGCGGTACGCCCGAGCAGGACCACGCCCGCCGGAAACGCAATCGCCTGAACGACCACTGCGTCCATCGACGCGTAATCCGCCGAGTACAACAGCCCTGTCAGTACCCAGGCCGCGGCAACCGCAGCCGCACAGGCGCCCGTGGTCCGAGGCCGGCAGGCCGCGGCGACCGAGTACAACGCCAGCAGTGCAGACGGAGAATTGACGACGGGCCAGTACCCGGCGGCGATGTACACCAGCCACAGGACAACCACGCTGCACAGCACAGGCGCCGGGAAGATGCGTCGCGCGACGAGCGCTCCGCTGATCAGGAGGGTGAGCAGCGCACCCCGGCCGTCCAGCGAGTGCCAGGCACCTGGCTGAGCCTCCTGGCCTATGACCAGAGCTGCAATCGCGTACGCCGCGGCGAGCAGCGAGTCGACCACCAGCGGCTGACGCAGGCTCTGCACGAGGCTGCCGGAGGGTCTCGGTTCGAGGTGCACCGGCGCAGACTACGCCCGGTGCACCGGCGCTCCAAGAGGCCGGCGCGTGAGGCCGGAAACCGCGCGATCGGCAACCGGCAGCACCGAGTTCCTTCGCCCCGGCCTACGAGCGTGCCACGGCCGGTCCGCCAGGAGGGGTACCAGGACGGGGCTCCTGGTCGTTGCGCCGGTGTTCTCCACGGTGGTGTCCGTCTGCCGTCCGGTGCGCGCGGTCCGCTCGCCGCGTACGGAAGGAACCCGGCCGCCGTGTCACGGCACGTCGAGGTGATCGGTGGGATCGACACCCGCACCGGTGTTCACCGGTACCGGGGAGGCCGGTTCGCCGACCGCGCCACGACGGCGCCCGCCCGGGGCGCCGAGAGGTTCACCGCTGTCTCGATCTGTTCCGCGGCAAGGTCCGCGACAGCAACCGGGCCCGTGTGGAGGGTCGCCGGGCGGGCGGGCGGGCGTGCGGGCGGGCGGGCGTGCGGTGCGACCGCGCAGCGGGCCCGACGCATTCCCCCGCGTCGGGCCCGCTGGTGATACCTACCTACGGCGGTTCGGCCGGAGTTCCGAAAGCGGCAGGCTTCTGCGGCTACCTGCAGTAGCCGCCCCGGTAGTGACCGGCGGCGAGGTAAGACTTGATCTTGAGGCATTCCCCGTCGCCGTAGGCGGTCCTGGCCACGCCGGTGACGTAGTAGGACCAGGCGACGACACCGCCGGCGCCGAGGGCCCAGCCGACGGGCCCGAATTCAGCGGTGATGGCGGCAAGTGCCGTCCACGCCAAGGTGATGGCTGTCCCCGAGTACCGCCACTTGTTGGTCTCGGCCCTGTTGTAGTAGATGGTGCCGGTGATCCATCCCCAGCTGTACTTGGGGTCGGCAACGACCGGGAAGGTCGGCGAGACCGTGAGGCCCGAGGCGTTGGTGACCGGGGTGAGGTCCGTGGTGAGCGTGACGGTGTTGCCGTTCAGGCGGAACGAGGCAGGCCAGGAGACGCCGGCGGCGTCCTTCGCCCAGGGCTTGTCGATCTGGGCGACCTGCACGGTGTAACTGTTCCCGTCGCTGTCCGTCCGCTCCTTGACGATCCCGACGGATCCGTCGTCGTCAAGGCTCAGGCGCGTGCCGGCGGGAAGCGTCACGGGGAAGTCGTAGGCCGTCGGGGCGGACACGTTGTCGATGTGCACCAGGGCCCTGAAGCCTCCGTCGTCGGTGGCCTGGACGGCGGCCGAGTAGCCCGGCCGGGTGCCGCTGTACACCGTGGTCCCCGCCGTCGTGGTGCCGGTGCCGGATGCGGGAACGCCGATGGTCACGGTCCCGAAGGCGGCCGTTGCCGACACCCCGGAGGCACTGTTCCTCGGAATGCTGATGGTGTTCGTTCCCACGTCGTCGGTGCAGGACGAGACGGAGACGTTGTTCGTGTCGCTGGTGGTGCGCCGGCTGAGATCGGCGACGCCTGTGACGGCTTCGATCCTCCCGGCGGTCGTTCCGGCCGCGGCGACGGCGGTGTTGTCCGGATTGCCGAAGTAGGCGTAGGCATCGACGGAGACGGTGACCGCCGAGGTGCCGGTGTTGGTGAGGACGATCTGCCCGCTGCAACCCACCCGCGCGGTGGAGAAGGTGCTGACCGCGCTGTTCGGCTGATAGGCAACGGTGTTGAAGCCGGCGTCGACCAGTCCGGAGGAACTGACCGTGACGACTCCGGAGTCCGTGCTCCTGGCGGTGAGGTTGATCCCCACCGCGTCGGGCTTGGACGTGGGGATGCCGCCCCGGCCGAGCACCGGCAGCACGTAGCTGCTCCCTGCCTCGATACTCACGTTCTCGGCTATCCGTGCCGGTGCGAGCGGGTGCACCAGCGCCCCGGTCGTGGCGAGGGTGGAGAAGTACCCGGTGGCCGACACGGAGATGGTCACGGGGCTGGAGCCGAAGTTGTTGATGTTCACGATGCCGTTGCCGTTGCCGTCCAACAGGGTGTTGGTGCCGATCTTGGCTATCGCGAAGTTCTGGTCGAGGGTGTTCGCGGCGTAGTCGAGGGTGGCGTCGGCAGGGGTGAAGTCCCCCGCGCCGTAGACACGCACCGTGCCGGTGCCCGAACTGAGCGCCGAGATCGACAGGGAGACCGCCTGAACGCCGAGGGCGGGGATCGGCCCGTTGTCCAGCGGAGACATCCGGTAGGTGGAGTTCGGCGCGATGGTGACGTCGGTCAGGATCTGGGTGGGTGAGACCGGGACGTAGGTGCTGCCCCCCGAGGAGGAGTCGATCAGCAGGGTGTAGCCCTGGTTGTCCAAGTAGACCCGTGCCGCGGAGGTTCCGGAGTTGACGAGTTTGATCCTGCCGTCCGCGCCGACCTTGCTGATCACGAGGTTCGCCTGGTAGTTGGCCGTACCGTAGCTGAGCGCGGTTGCGGTGGGCGCGCTCTGGTCGCTCGCGTACACCGACAGCGACCCGCTGCCCGTCTCTCCCTCGGCGCTGAGGTTCAGAGCCACCGAGTCGAGGTTGGAGGAAGGGAGCCAGCCCTGACCCGCCACGGCCACCGTGGTCGTGCTGTTCGGCGCCACCACCACGTTGTCCATGATCCGCCCGCGGTTCAGGTGCCACTGCCCTGCTGCGGAGACGGGCGTGGCGGCCTGCGCGGAGGTGACCGGTGCGGCGAACGGTACGGCAAGTACGGCGGCGGCCAGGCTGGTCAGGGTGACCAGCCAGGTCGCCCCACGATGCCCACGGGGGGACCGGGTCGATTTCGGGATGCCCGGAAACCTGCGGGGTGGATGCATGATCCTGCTCCTTTGCGAGCTGCGGGAGACGACGGCACTGCGGGTGGCACCGCCCCCGGGAACGGCCGGAGAGCGCCGCGGATGCGGCCTCCTGCAGCCTGCCCGAGACCCGGCTGCCAGGGATCCGGCACCGGGTTGATCCGGTCGGGACGACGCCCGCCACAGCTCGTACGGTCGGTTGACGCGGAGGTTCACCGCCACGTGCTCACCTCAACCCTGGGGTTGACGCGGCTCCGGCCGGGATCCGTCACGTCGCACAGGGAACGCACGGATCAGCAGCTCACCCGGCGCGGCCGTCCCGTCCGCTCTCCTGCCCGCCGCGCGTCGCAGCCGGTCATGCGCGCATCGCTCGTGGCCCGGCACCGACGAACACCTCCCAGGACGCCGGCCCCGCACGGGTGGCGTCCGGTCCGCGTGACGGCTCGATCGCGCGGAGGGCGTGGCCAGGGGCCCCGGACCGGCCTCTGACCGGACGGGTCGAGCCGCGTCCGGAATCGGGAACGGCTTGATAGACATGCATGAACGCGTCAGTATGACGGGGGATCACGTGTGCGACGGTGCGTCAGAATTGCTCCGTCGAAGCCGTGTTCGCGTTTTTCCACGTCTGACGGCGGCCGAGTGCGAAGGGCGACATGACGAAAGTACTCGTTGCCGACGACCAGGTTCTGATTCGTGCCGGTCTGGCCGCGATCATCCGCGCCACCCCGGGAATGGAGGCCTGCGGCGAGGCGGCCGACGGCGAGGAAGCCGTCGCACTGGCGGCCCTGACCCAACCGGACGTCATCCTGATGGACATCCGGATGCCCGTCCTGGACGGCATCGGCGCCACCACCCGCATCATCGCCGCCGCCCGGCGGTTCCCTCCGAAGGTGGTCATCCTGACCACCTTCGACCTGGACGAGTACGTCTTCCGGGCTCTACGGGCCGGCGCATCGGGCTTCCTGCTCAAGGAAACCCCGCCTGACCGGCTGCTGCGCGCCATCGAACTGACCGCCGAAGGCGAGATGCTCTTCGCCCCCACGGTGACCTGCCGCCTGGTCCAGCACTACACCGCCCGCGACTCGTTCCAGGCCCCCCTCCGCCGGACCCGAGAGCCATGACCGACTGATGAGGGCCGGACTGACCAACCGTGAGACAGAGGTCCTGCGCCTGGTCGGCGAAGGAATGGACAACCGTGCGATCGCCGAGCGGCTGGTGGTCAGCCTGGCCACGGTGAAGACGCACCTCAACCACGTCATGACCAAGCTCCACCTGTCCAGCCGCGCCCAGGCCGTGGTCTGGGCCTATGAATGCGGAATCGTCAGCCCCGGCGGTCCCGGCAACCCACAGGCGGTCTCACCACTGGTGCGGCACCCGGACTGACGATCACCGCCCGTCGTGCAGACAGACAGACAAGCGGGTCCGGACGCGGGCGGGGAGCAGTCCGCGGCGGTGCCAGCCGGTAGAGGGCTGCGCGAAGCGGCAGCCGAACCCGATCCGGATCCGGGCCGGGTGGAAGGCCGGTGAACTGGCAGTGGCTCAGGTCGGCATCGGTGAGGACCGGGTGGGCCGCGTCCGTACCCCGGCCCGGCCGGCACCGGCCCGGTATCCGGGTGGCTCGTCCCGTTCCGGCCGACCGGTGGAACTGTTCGGCCGCGCGTTCTCCGGCCCGGTTCGGGTCTTGGGACGGCGGCCTTCACCGGCGGTAGGTCCGCGCCCGGGCGGCCCGGCGCGGCGTCCGGTACCGGGCCCGGCCTGCTGCCTGCCGTGAGCACGAGACGCCGCCTCCGGATCCCGGATCCCGGATCCCGGATCGCCTCGCCGCCGTCGGCGAGCATCGCTGCCAGGTCCACCGCGACCCGGCCGGGATCGTGCCCGGTCCCGCGTGATCGCAGGACGAAACGCGCGGGTTGGCGCGCGTGGGTGCCCCGGCCGGGTGGGGGTCCGGCCGGGGCGGTTCCGCGGTGTCAGCTCGGCAGGGTCCACTGCTGCCAGGCGTTGGTGTTGCAGTCCCAGATCTGGAGCTGGGTGCCGTCGGCGGTGCTGCCGCCGGGGACGTCGAGGCAGCGGCCCGACTGCGGGTTCTTCAGCCGGCCGGACGTGGCTTGCCACTGCTGGGCGCCGGTGCCGTTGCAGTCGTAGAGCTGGACCTTGGTGCCGTTGGCGGTGCCGGCGGAGACGATGTCCAGGCAGCGGCCGGAGTTGGGGTTGCGGATGGTGCCGTCGCTGCCGACGGTCCAGGCCTGGGCGGTGCCGGGTGCGCAGGTGTAGAGCTGGACGGCGGTGCCGTTGGCGGTGCCGGCCGCTCGGGCGTCGACGCACTTGCCGCCGAGGCCGGTGATGGCGCCGGTGCCCCCGCCGGTGCCGCCGCCGGTGGGCAGGGTGATCTCGCCCTGGTTGAGGACGCGCGGAAGGAAGTAGCCGGTCTGGATCTCGGCGTTGGTGTTGTTCCCGGTCAACTGCTCCGACCAGAGCATGAAGTAGGACCAGCGGGGCTGGCTGTCGAGCAGGGCCGCCGTGGGGATCTTGCCGAGTTCGGCGATGGCGATGGGCTTGCTGCCGGCGATGGCGAGCATCTGCTGGTAGTCGGCCGCGCTCGGGTAGTTCTTGTACCAGGCGTCGAGGGAGACGACGTCGACGTAGGAGCTGCCGGGGTAGTAGTTGGCCCATCCGCCGGCGGGGTTGTCCTGGACGTTCCAGACCCAGATGAGGTTGGAGAGGCCCTTGGTGTTGGCGAGGTAGTCGTGGGTGATCTGGTAGAGGCGGGCGCTGCCGTTGGTCCCGGGGCGGTGGCCCCACCAGTTCCAGGTCTCGTTCATCTCGTGCAGCGGGCGGAACAGCGCCGGTATGCCGGCGTCCTTGAGCTGCTGGAGGTAGGGGACGGCCTCGTCGAGGCGTTTCTTCCAGGCGGTGTTGAGGGCGGTGCCGTCGGTGATGATCTGGGTGAACTGGGCTTCGGTGATGCTGGACTTGACGCCGCCTTCGAACGCGCAGCCGCTGCCCTGGGTGGGCGGGCAGACGTGCCAGGTCAGATTCACCAACGAGCCGTTGGCCCATTCCGTCTTGGCCTGGTTGATGACGCTCTGCCGGTTGGCGACGTCGGAGGCGTTGAACATCAGGTCGCCGCCCCACAGACCGGGGTACTGGCCGGTGATGTTCTTGACCTGCTGGGTGTACTGGGCGGGGGCGGAGGCGGGTTCCTTGTTGTGCTGGCCGGAGACGATGCCGGTGCCCGTGATGGACTGCAGGTAGGACAGCACGTTCGCCTTGGGGGTGGCCGGGAAGGCCTGGGCGTCCGGGGCCGGAAGGGTTCCCAGGAGCAGTGCGGCAACGCCCGCGGCGAGCGCGGCGCCGCTGGCGGACAGTCGGGTGAGGGCTGGACGCATGGTGGTCGGCTCTCTCGTGTAGGGGTGGGGGACTCCCGTGGCGCGTGCGGGACCTGTGAGGCCAGGCGGTGGCATCGGTGTGGGGTGCTCCGAGGGCACGGCGCAACGGGCTTCTTCAGGCGGTGCGGAGGCGCTGGACTGCTGCTGAGCAGCCCGGCGTCCGGCGTTGGAGTTCCTGCCGGAGCACGTGCCTGAGATGAACCGAGTAAGCGAGATGAACATACGGCTGCATGACAACGTCGTCAACAGTGCGGGCTACAATTCAGGTGGCTCCAACTGCGGCTCGCTCAGGCGAACACTGAGCTTTCATCGGCCGGGTGGGACGCGGATCCGGGGTTCGGCATGCTGGGGCGCACAGCGGCCGGCTGCGGTGAGCAGCTGGTCGCTGCAACGGTCGGCAGCTAGCATTCATTAACCGAGAAAGTCGCATCGGCCGGCCGGAGGCCGGCCCGGTCCGCGGCGCGATGGGAGCCCCGGTGAAACGCCCGACCATCAACGACGTGGCGCGCACGGCCGGTGTGTCGAGGGGGGCCGTGTCGTACGCCCTCAACGGACGGCCAGGCGTCTCCGAGGCGACGAGGCAACGCATCCTGTCCGTCGCCGAGGAGTTGGGCTTCCATCCGGACAGGGCGGCCAGGGCACTGGCCGGGGCGCCGGCGAAGGCGATCGGCCTGTCGCTGTACCGGCCCGCGAGCACGCTGGGCGTCGAACCGTTCTTCATGGAGCTGATCAGCGGCCTGGAGGCCGAACTGTCGCTGCGCTCCTACGCTCTGCTGCTGCACATGGTTGCCGACCGCGAGCAGGAGGCGGCGGTGTACCGGCGGTGGGGCCGTGAACGCGCCGTGGACGGGGTGCTGGTCTGTGACGTCCTCGAACACGATCCGCGTCTGCCCTTGCTGGAGGAACTCCGCTTCCCCGCGGTGGTGATCGGTCCGCCGCCGGCCGGCGGTGCGATCGCCAGTGTCTGGTCGGACGATGCGGTGTCCCTTCAGGAAGCCGTCGGGTATCTCGCGGCGCTGGGCCATCGCCGCATCGGTCACGTGGCGGGCATCCCGGAGTTCGCGCACACAAGGGTCCGCAGTGCCGCGTTCGCGGACCTCGCCCGCCGGCTCGGGCTGGAGGCCGCCCCCTGCGCGTACACCGACTACAGCAGCCCGGACGGTGCTCGTGCCACGCGCAGGCTTCTGGGGGCTCCCGACCGCCCGACCGCCCTCGTCTACGACAACGACATCATGGCGGTCGCCGGGCTGGCCGTCGCCCAGGAGATGGGGCTGTCCGTGCCCGGGGACCTCTCCGTCGTCGCCTGGGACGACTCGCCCATCTGTCGCATCGTGCATCCGGAACTCACCGCGCTGACCAGGGACATCACGGGGTACGGTCGGCAGGCGGCGCGGCTGCTGCTGGCGGCGGTCGACGGCCGCGAGATTGCCGATGTGGCGGTGGAGGCCGCCCACCTGACCCCGCGTGCCAGCACCGCGCCCCCTGCGGGAAGGCTGTACTGACGCACCGTCAGGAACGGGGCGGCGGGGGTGGGGCGGTGCTGTCCCGGACGAGCAGGACGGCGGTGTGGTCCAGTACCGCGGCCGGCGGCCGTCCTTCGATCACGTCGAACAGCAGCCGCACGGCGTGCGCGCCGTACGCGACGATGTCACGGCTGAGGACGGTCAGTGCGGGGCGCACGGCCTGGCAGAGCGGTGAGTCGTCGAACGCGACGAGCGAGAGGTCTGCCGGTACCCGTAGTCCCATCTCGCGGGCCACGGCCAGGCCGGCGACCGCCATCACGTCGTTGTCGTAGGCGATGGCGGTCGGCCGGTGCGGAGAGCTCAGCAGCCGCCGGGTGGCGAGCCCCCCGGTGCGTGCGGTGTAGTCGGAGCCGACGACGGTGGCCTCGACGCCTGCCTGCCGGCATGCTGCCTCGAACGCGGCGTCGCGGACAGCGGTGTGCAGCATTCCCGCGGGGCCGCCGACCCGGGTGATGCCGCGGTGCCCGAGGCCCGCCAGGTGCCGGACGACGGTGTCGACGGCGGCGGCGTCGTCGTTCCAGATGCCGGTGAGTACGTCACCCGGGACGGGGCCGCCCACGACGACGGCGGGCAGACCGAGTTCGGCGAGCGGTCCGATGCGCGGGTCGTCGGACTCCAGGTCGCACACCAGAACGCCGCCGACCCGCCGTTCGGCGTGCCAGCGGCGGTAGACGGCCGTCTCCTCGGCCGCGTCGCCGACGTACTGCAGGGCCAGGCCGAGGTCGCGGGCGGCGAGTTCGGTCTGGATGCCGCTGATCAGCTCGCGGCGGAACACCTCGACGGTGTGGGCGTCGGAGGCGGGCCGGCGCAGGGTCATGCCGACCGGACGGACCGCCGCGCCGTGCAGGGCCCGGGCCGAGGTGTTCGCGTTGAAGCCGATGTCGCGGGCGATGCCGAGGATACGGGCGCGCATCTGCTCGGAGACGCCGGGACGGCCGTTCAGCGCGTAGGAGACGGTCACCCGGGAGACCCCGGCCTGCCGGGCGATGTCGGCCATGGTGGGCTGCCGCGGCATGAGCCTCCTCCGGACGGGCGCACCGGAAGCATACCCGCGGAGGTCCCGGCGACGGGAATGCCGGCTCGTGCCTTGCCTGCCGCCACCGGCGCCCGGCCCTGAACACCCTGGGGTCCGTGCCGGTCGCCGCCCGGGTCTCCCGGGACCGGGCCTTCGCCTGTGCTCCTCCGCCCCACCCGCGGTGGATCACCACGGGTGGGGCGGAGAGGGTACCGGTGCCGTACCCCGGAGCCGGGCCGCGGGGCCGGGGGCGCCGTGCACGGATGGCGGTGCGGTACGGCCGGGGTGGTGGTGTCAGCGGGTGGCGGTGACGGTGTCGATCCAGGCGGTGCCGGTGGCGGCCCGGCCGTTGAAGTAGAAGGACAGCTGGGTGACCTTGCCGGGGTCGAGGGTGCCGGGGGTGGCCCAGGCGGGGTTCTTGAAGGTGTCGAGCGGGATGGTGAGGGTGGTGCCGGTGGTGCTGGTGAGGGGGACGGTGGTTTCCCAGTAGGTGCCGTTGGCGACGAACTGGACGGTCAGGGCCTGGTCGGTGCTGCCGTCGGAGCGGGCCCACAGCCGCAGCGCGGTGGCGCCGCCCCAGTCCTGCGGGGTGGGGAGGGTGCGGATGATGCCGGCGTAGCCGGGGGAGCCGTGGTCGTAGGCGGCGCGGAGGCTGTGGCCGGTGCCGTCGGCATGGGTGGTGTCGAGGGTGGTGGTGACGGGTCCGCCGCCGGTGTTGCGGGGGTAGGCGGTGGCGAGGGCGCTGTCGGAGGGGTAGCTCTCGAAGTCGTCGACGGTGAGGTCGCCGGTGGTGAAGGTGGAGGGTGCGTTCGCGGCGGGGGTGGAGCCGGCGGCGTTCACGGCGGTGACGCTGTAGTGGTAGGTGGTGTTGGGCTGGAGGTTGGCGGCGGGGGTGTAGCTGGTGCCGCGGATGCTCGTGGCCTGGAGCACGGGGTCGGAGAGGTCGGCGTTCTCGGAGACGGTGAGGGTGTAGTAGGCGGCGCCGGGAGAGCCGGTCCAGGTGAAGGCGGTGCGGGTGTCGACGCCGCTGGCCTGGTCGGCGGGGGTCTGCTGGAAGGCGCCGGGCTTGCCGGTGGCCGGGGAGGCGGTGGCCGCCGTCCAGGTGGTGCCGGTGAGCGGGGCGGGGTGGGCGGTGGCCTTCCAGCTGAGGCGGATGTGGCCGGTGGCCTGCAGGTTGTCGAGGGTCAGGAGGGTGTGGCCGCCGCGGCGTTGCAGGGCAGGGGCGGCGTTCACCCAGGTGGTGCCGTCCGCGGAGGTCTGGACGGTGGGCAGCGCGGAGCGGTCGGGGGTGGCGAAGTCGGCCTGGAAGCCGGTGAGGCCGGGGCGGCTCCAGGTGATCTGCCCGGTCTTGCGGGAGGCGGGGGCGACGCGGACACCGTCACCGTCGGGGGTGATGGTGAGGGTGTCGCTGTGCGAGGAGGTGAGGGTGTAGCTCTGCAGCGGGTCGGCCGCGCTGTCCTGGCCGGGGGCGGTGGCGAGCGCCGGGGAGGTGGCGAGGGTGCGGCCGGCCCGGTCGAGGGCGACGGTGCGGTACCAGGTGCGGGTGGCCGGGGTGGAAGGGTCGAGGTAGGGGGCGTCGTTGTCGGAGAGCCCGGTGGCGACGGTGGTGTACGGGCCGTCGGGGCCGTTGGTGGCGCGTTCGAGACGGTAGCTGTGGGCGCCGGCGGTGCCGCGCCAGGCGACCTGGTTGATGCCGGCGTTCTTGGTGACGGCGGTGACCAGCGGAGGCGTGGTGGGGACGGCGGGGCGGGGCCGGTCGCCTGCGACGGTCAGGGCGAAGGCGGACTCGGCGAGGACGGCGGCGCGCATCGCGGCGGTGTCGCCCGGGTGGTGCATGGTGAAGCCGTCGTCGTGCTGGACGTAGCCGTGGTCGTCGGCGTGGCCGAACAGCGACCAGGAGAGCGCGCCGGTGACGTTCGGGTCGTCGGCGAGGGTGAGGGCGTCGGCGGCGGTGACGCTGTCGGTGCCGTGTTCGCCGGCGAGGTAGACCTTGCCCTTGGCGGTGACGGCCTTGGCGTCGGCTGCTTCGGTGGCGGCGCTGCTCGGGTAGTAGTGGACGTCGACGATGTCGACCTGGGCGGAGGCGAGCGCGGCGGCGTCGACGCCCTGCTGACGGCCGGCGGCGACGAGCTGGCGGGGCGCCAGCGCGTGCAGGTAGGCGCCGATGTCGTCGGCCCAGGCGGTGGTCATGTCGTTGAGCTCGTTGCCGAGCGACCAGGACATGACGGTGGGGTCGTCCTTCAGCGCCAGCCCGGTGTAGGGGTTGACGTGGTTGAGGACGTGGGCGATGTAGTCCTTGTACGCGGCGACGGCACGGGCGTCGGTGTAGAACGCCTTGGGTTCGAGGCCGAGCCACTTGGTGATGTTCGTGTAGCCGCCGGAGTAGTACGTCCACTGGTCGGTGAGCGGTACGACCAGGCGCAGGCCCAGGGCGCGGGAGCGGGCGACTGCGTGGTCGATGCTGGCGAACGCGGCGTCGTTGTACTGCCCGAGGGCGGGCTGGATGCACTTGGCGCAGCCGAGCGAGGTGCCCAGGGTGTGGGAGCGGACGACGGTGGCGTTCATGGCGCGGGCCGTCCTGAGGGCATCGTCGATGCGGAAGTAGGTGGGGTAGTCGACGCCGCCGACGTTCTCGTCGAGGCCGAGCCAGTAGAGGTTGGTGCCGCCGAAGCGGAAGGGCTGCCCCTGGAGCGCGAGGTGGGCGCCGTCGCGGGTGACGAAGGTGTCGGCGGCGGCCGCGGGGGTGCGGGCGCCGGCCGGGGCGGTGGTGGCCGCGACGGCGGCGCAGGCGGCCGCGAGGGCGACGGCCGTGGTGGTGCGGCGGGCTGTTCCGGGCATGGGTGTACCTCTCGGTGGTGGGAGGGGCCGGGGCCCGCTCGCACGGCGGGGCCCCGGGGCGTGGGGGTGGTTCGAGGGACGGGGCCGGGTGCACGGGGTGCTGCGGCGGGCGGCCCGTGGGCGTCGTCCGCCGCGGGGTGGTCCGGGGCCGGGGAGTTCAGGCCGGTGAGTTCAGGCCGCAGGAGGGGACGTGCTGCTGCGGGGCACCAGGACGGGGCGGGGCACCGGTCCCGACTCGACGGTCTCCCGGTTCATGACGGCGAACAGCTTTCGGGCGACCTCTGCGCCGAAGCCGAACACGTCGCGGCTCATCGCGGACAGGGTGGGGTGGGTGAGCTGGCACAGCTGGGAGTCGTCCCAGGCGATGAGGCTCAGGTCGGTGGGGACGTGCAGGCCCATCTCGGTGGCCACGGACACGCCGGCGACGGCCATGATGTCGTTGTCGTAGATGATGGCGGTCGGCGGGCGGGCCGAGGAGAGCAGGGCGCGGGTCGCGCGGGCGCCCTGCTCGCCGGAGTAGTCGGTGGGGACGGACCTGGCGTCTTCCAGGCCGAGTTCGCGGGTGACTGCCTCCAGGGCGGCGGTGCGGATCGCGGTGTGACCGAGTGCGGGATTCCCGCCGACCCGGCAGATGCGGCGGTGGCCGAGCGCGGCGAGGTAGCGGACGGCTTCCTCGATGGCGCCGGCGTCGTCCGTCCACACCGAGGTGAGGCCGCCGGTGAGGTGCGGGTGGCCCACGGCGACGGCCGCCACGCCGATCTTCTGCAGGGCAGGGATGCGGGGATCGTCCTGCTGGATGTCGACGAGGATGGTGCCGCTGATGCGCCGGGTGTGCCACCACTCGCGCTGGACCGCGAGCTCCTGGTCGGTGTCGCGGACGAGGTGCAGCAGCAGGGAGCAGGACCGCTCCTCCAGGATGCTCTCGATGCCGGCGATGAACTCCATGAAGAAGGGTTCGAGGCCGATGTGACGTGCGGGGCGGGAGAGAACCAGGCCGATGGTGTTGATGGTGCGGCTGCTGCCGGAAAGCGACTTGGCGGCCTGGCTGGGCTGCCAGCCGAGTTCGGCGGCGGCGGCGTGGATGCGGGCCCGGGTTGCCTCGGAGACACCGGGCCGGTTGTTGGCGGCCAGGGAGACGGCTCCGATGGAGACTCCGGCGCGCGCCGCGACGTCCTTGATGGTGACGCGGCGCGGCGCCGGGATCCGGGGGTGGCCGGTCACAGGGGCTGCTCCGCGCGCGGGGTGTTGATGCAGCGCAGGGCGGTGGTGAGGTCGGTACCGGGCAGCGCGGCGGCCCAGTCGTCGACGTGGAAGACGGCGCTCTCGCCGGGCAGCAGGGTGGTGAGGCCGCGGTCGGTGCGGGCGCCCGGGTGGAGCCGGTCGGCCTGCAGGAGCAGGTCACGCAGCAGGGTCCGGGCGGTGACGGTGATGTGCGCACCGGAGCCGGCCGGGGTGACGGTCGCGTCGAAGGCCGCGTCGGGGTAGGCGAACTCGGCGTCGGTGGCAGCGAAGTGCCAGGCGCGCAGGGTGTCGGCGTCGGCCGTCCACAGTTCCTCGGTGGTGTCCGCGGCATCGGCGACGGTGTCCGGCACGTCCAGGAGCGCGACCGTGCGGGGTGCGGCGTCGAAGGTGAGTTCGGCGGTGGCGAGGGCGGTGCCGTCGGCGTGGTGGCGGCGCACGGTGACGGTGCCCGTCCACGGCTGCGCGCTCTGGTTGACGACGGCGAGGACGAGCCGGCCCTCGCGCTGCTGGAAGGTCAGCAGCCGGTCGGCGTAGATGCGGCGCAGTTCGTGGTAGAGCGGCTTGGGCCGGGCGTCGCCGTCGATGGCGGCCCAGGAGGTGACGGGCCAGCAGTCGTTGAGCTGCCACAGGACGGTGCCGGCGCAGAGCGGCCAGTGGGAGCGCCAGTGCTCGACGCCGGTCGCGATGGCTCGGGCCTGGTTGACCTGGGTGAGGTAGTGCCACTCGTCGAAGTCTGCGGGGGCCCCGAAGTGGTGGGTCAGGCCCCGGTCGAGCTTGCCGTTGCCGTCCTCGGCCTTCTGGTGGTGGAGCATGCCCGGGGAGTCGGGGGCGAGCGCCTCGTCGGGCAGGGCACGGCGCAGGGTGGCGAAGGCCGGCGGGGCCTGCCAGCCGAACTCGGCCACGAACCGCGGCACGGTGGCGAGGTAGTCGGTGTAGTCCCGGCGGTTCCACACCTCCCAGGAGTGGACGGTGCCGTGGTCGGGGTGGTTGGGGGTGTGGTCCCAGGAACCGGACCAGGGGCTGCCGGCCCAGTAGGGGCGGGTGGGGTCGGTCTGGGCGACGATGCGGGGCAGCAGGCCGAGGTAGTAGCCCTCGCCCCAGGAGTCGCTCTTCAGCTCGTCCTCCCAGCCCCACTCGGCGAAGCCCCACAGGTTCTCGTTGTTGCCGTTCCACAGGACGAGCGAGGCGTGCGGCATGAGCCGGGCGACGTTCTCGCGGGCCTCGGCCTCGACCTCGCCGCGCAGCGGCTGCTCCTCGGGGTAGGCGGCGCAGGCGAAGAGGAAGTCCTGCCAGACCATCAGGCCGAGTTCGTCGCAGATGTCGTAGAACGCCTCGTTCTCGTAGATGCCGCCGCCCCAGACGCGGACGAGGTCGACGTTGGCGTCGGCGGCCTGCTGGAGGCGTTCGCGGTAGCGGTCGGGGGTGACGCGGGTGATCAGGGTGTCGTCGGGGATCCAGTTGACGCCGCGGGCGAAGATGCGGGTGCCGTTGACGACGAGGGTGAAGCCGGTGCCGTGTTCGTCGGCGGAGGTGTCGAGCTCGACGGTGCGGAACCCGATGCGCCGCTGCCAGGTGTCCAGGGCGGTGCCGTCCTCGGCGGCGAGGGTGAGGCGCAGGTCGTACAGCGGCTGGTCGCCGTAGCCCCGGGGCCACCACGGGGCCGCGTCGGGAACGTGCAGGACGAGGACCGCGGTGTCCTGGCCGGCCGGGACGGCGGCGGTGGCGGTCCGGCCGCCGGCGGTGGCGGTGACGGTGAGGTCGCGGCCGGCGCCGGTGGCGGTGCGCTCCAGGTCGAGGTGGAGTTCGACGGTGCCGGTGCCGGTGGCGGGGTCCACCGTGGTGTGCGGGCGGACGCGGGCGAGGCGGGCGGTGGACCACTGCTCGATGCGGGCCTGGCGCCAGATGCCCGCGGTGACGAGGGTCGGGCCCCAGTCCCAGCCGAAGCTGCAGGCCATCTTGCGGATGTAGTTGGTCGGCTCCGGGTAGGAGTTGGGGCGCTCGCCGAGATGCGCGCGGACGGCTTCGGCCTCGGTGCAGGCAGAGGCGAAGTGCACCGTCAGGTCGGCTTCGGCGTCGAGGAGTGCGGTGGCGTCGTAGCGGTATCCGCGGTGCATGTTGCGGGTGGTGCCGAGGGTACGACCGGCGAGGGTGACCTGCGCGACGGTGTCGAGGCCGTCGAAGACGAGGTCGGCGCGTTCGAAGGCCCGGTCGCGGGCGGGCAGGGTGGTCCCGTACGTCCAGTCGGCGCGGCCGATCCAGGCGACGGCGTGCTCGTTGAGGCCGAGGTACGGGTCCGGTATCAGGCCGGCGGCGAGCAGGTCGGTGTGCACGCAGCCGGGGACCTGGGCGGGCACGGCGTCCGTGCGCAGGGCGGACGGAGCCTGCTCGGGGGTGTGCCGGGTGGTGTCCAGCCGCAGCGTCCAGCCGTCGGTGATAGGCGTGCGGACCGTCATGCGTGTCTCTCCTTGTGGTGCGTGGTGGCCGATCCGGCCCACGGGATGTGCGTGTGGGTACGGGGTTCGGTTACTTGGTGGAGCCGGCGGCGAAGCCGCTGTAGATGAACCGCTGCAGGGTGAGGAAGACGATCAGGGTCGGCAGGATCACGAGGACCGTGCCGGCCGAGATGGTCTCCCAGTGGGCGCCGAAGGGGCCCTTGAAGCGGAACAGCGAGGTGGAGACGGTGCCGAGGTCGGAGGCCGGCATGTAGAGGAAGGGGATGTAGAAGTCGTTGTAGACGGTGATGCCCTTGATGATCACGACGGTGGCGACGGCGGGCTTCAGCATCGGCAGGATGATGCGCCGGTAGACGGTGAAGCTGTTGGCGCCGTCGAGCCGGGCGGCCTCGTCCAGGGAGACCGGGATGGAGCGGATGAACTGCAGGAAGACGTAGATGGAGACGATGTCGGTGCCCAGGTAGAGCAGGATCGGCGCCCAGCGGGTGTTGAAGGCCCCCAGGTCGTTGACGATCTGGAAGGTCGCGACCTGGGTGGTCACGCCCGGGACGAGCGCGGCGACGAGGAAGAGCCCCGTCACGAGCCTCTTGAGGCGGAACTCGAAGCGGTCGATCGCGTAGGCGGTCATCGAGCCGATCAGCACCGTGCCGGCGGTCGACACCACGAGGATGATCGTGGTGTTGACGAAGGCCTGCAGCATCTGGCCTTCCTGGAAGGCCGTCAGGTAGTTGCCGAGGTTGAACCAGTCGGACGGCGGTGTCAGCGGGCCGGTGGTCCGGGCCTCGTTGCTGTCCTTCAGCGAGGTGAGGAGGACGACGGTCATCGGGACGAGGACGACCGCACCGGCGAGGATCAGCGACAGGTACTTCGCGGTGCCGCCGACGGTGATGCGGGGGCCCCGGGTGGCCGGGCGGACGGTGACGGGGGTGGTCACGACAGTTCGACCCTCTCCTCCGGCACCAGGCGGCGCTGGATCCAGGTGACGAGCAGGATGACGGCGAGCAGCACGACGGCGCCGGAGGAGGCGAGGCCGACCTTGTCGAACTTGAAGGCGAGCTTGACGGTCTGGATGACGAACGTCTCGCTGCCGTTGGCGCCGCCGGTCATGATGTACGGGATCTCGAAGACCGAGAGCGAGCCGGAGATCGCCAGGATCGCGCTGAGACTGATGATCGGCTTGATGCTCGGGGCGATGATGTGCCGGAACTGCTGCCAGCGGCTGGCGCCGTCGAGGGCCGCGGCCTCGTAGAGGTGGCCGGGGATGGACTGGATCGCGCCGAGGAAGAGCACCATGTTCAGGCCCATGTAGCGCCAGACCGACACGCCGGCCAGCGACTTGTTGACCAGGTCGGGATCGCCCAGCCACATCGGTTCGCCGTGGAAGCCGAGGATCTGGAGCACGGAGTCGAGGGTGCCGCCGGGCTGGAAGAAGTACAGGAAGACGAAGCCGATGGCGACGCCGTTGACCAGGTACGGGAAGAACAGGATGCCCTTGAAGAGGTTGCGGAACTTCGTGTCGAAGCTGAGCACCGTGGCGAAGTAGAGGGCGGCCGCGATCTGCACGAAGGACGCCGCCAGGTAGACGCCGCTGACCAGGAAGACCTTGAACAGCTCCGGCCGGGTGAAGAGTTCGACGTAGTTGTCGGCGCCGACGTTCTCGCTGGTCGGGCTGAGGCCGTCCCAGTCGGTGACGCTGTAGCCGAACATGTCGAGGATCGGCAGGTAGGTGAAGGTCACCAGGAGGGCGAGCGGGACGAGCAGGTACAGCCACGGCGTGATGCGCCAGGAGGTGCGCGTCCCTGTGGTGCGGCGCGGTGCCGGGACACGGGTCGCCCGGCCCTTGCGGCGGCCGGGTGCAGCGGAGGCGCGGGGGCGCGTCCTGGACTCTGCGGTCATGGTCATGGTCCTCGTTCGAACGTCGCTCGTACGGCGCCCCGGGGGCGCGGCGGTGGGGCGGTGGCCGCGCCCCCGGGGGGTGCCGTGCGGCCGGATGTCAGCCGCCGATGGTGCTCTGCGCGTCGGACCACTTCTTGTTCAGGTCCTTGAAGAAGCTGTCCGCGTCGCCGCCGGCAGCACCGCGGGCCACGTCCATCAGTCGCTGGCGGTAGTCCTGCGAGGTGATGCCGATCTCCGACGCCTTGTCGATCTTGTTGACGGCTTCGATCCTGTTCTGGCTCTCCGGGACGAACCGGACGTTCTTGTCCTGGAAGGGCTTGAGGCTGTCAGGCAGCGCGGTGCCCTTCACCGAGGAGATCGAGCCCTCGGCGGCGGCGCTGCCGGACTTGGTGATGAACCAGTCGAGCCAGGCGCGGGCCGCTTCCTTGTGCTTGGAGTGCACGTTGACCGCGTACTGGTAGTCGGGGCGCAGCACCGAGCAGAAGTGGCCGTCGCTCTGGGTGGGGAAGGGCATGAAGCCGATCGTCGAGGGGTCCTGGCCTGCGGCCTTGGCGGCGGCCTGCATCTGGGAGACCGCCCAGGAGCCGAGCCACATCGAGCCGACCTTGCCGGAGCCGATGAGGGTCTTGGAGTTCTCCCAGTTGCTGGTGGTCGGGTCGGGCTCGGAGAGCTTCTCGTGGACGATGTCGAAGAGCAGCTTGTCCGCGGTGTGGAGGTCCTTGCCGGCCGTCCACGGCTGGGGGGTGGTGGCGAGCTCGTCGCGGGCACCGGCGCTGCAGCTGGGCGAGCCCAGGGCGTTGGTCCAGTTGGTGAGTGGCCAGCCGTCCTTGTAGTTCGTGTAGTACGGGATCGCGCCGGTCTTGGCCTTGACGGCCTTCAGGTCCTCGATGAACTGCTCGGGGGTGGTGGGCCATTCGGTGATGCCGGCCTGCGCCCACACGGTCTTGTTGTAGACGAAGCCGTTGGCGACGCCGATGTTGGCTATGCCGTAGACCTTGTTGCCGACGGTGGCGTGGTCGGTGTAGTCGAACGTGTCGGCCAGCGAGGTGTCGCCGAGCGGCGCGAAGAACGTCGGGTACTGGCTGACCGAGAGGGAGTTGGGGATCAGCAGGACGTCGCCGTAGCTCTCGGTGTTCATCCGGATCTTGGTCTCGCCCTCGTAGTCGGTGAGCCCTTCGAAGGCCACCTTGACGCCGGGGTAGAGCTTCTGGAACTCGGCCGCGTACTTCTTGAGCGTGCCGTCCTGGACGAGGTCGGTGCGGTTGGTCAGCACGGTGATGTCACCGGAGACCTGCGCCGGGTCGCTCGGCGCCGCGGCCACGGACGAGCTGCCGCTGCCACTGCTGCTACAGGCAGTGAGGACCGTCATCGTCGCGGCGGCGACAGTCAGCCATCCTCTTCGCATACCTGTTCACTCCTCGGTGCTGTGGGGGTTGATCGCAAGGGAGGGGGAGCCGCACTGGCGGCTGAGGCCCGGAGGCCGATGGACGCTTAACGTAGACGTCACATCTGGGCCATGTCCATAGAACGGTAAAGCCGATATTCAAGGGGGATTAATAGCGATTTAGGCTTAACAAACTAAAATTTACTAAAACGGAATCGCGGGGCGTGCCCCATCCGGAGGAGGGGTGGACCAAGGCTGGACATCGTTGTCGAAGCGGATCACACTCAACCCGGCACGATCCGGTCACGCTCCAGCGGCGTCGGCCACCGATCCGCAGACACCGCCGGAGTCATCACCATGAGTAATCAACAGGTCGAAATCGCCACGGGCCGACCGGCCTCCGCCTCCCCGCTCTTCGCAGCCCTCGACATCGGCGGCACGAAGATCGCAGGCGGCCTCGTGGACACCACGGGCACGCTCGTCACCCGTCTCCAACGCCCCACCCCCACCCTCGGCAGCACGCACGAGGTCGCCGACGCCGTCCACGACGTCCTGACCGGCCTGGCCCGACACCCCCGCTGGACGGAGACGATCGCTGTCGGTGTGGGCAGCGCCGGCCCCGTCGACATCCCCGCCGGCGCCGTCAGCCCCGTCAACATCCCCGCCTGGCGCGGCTTCCCGCTGCTGGAGGAGATCGCCGCACACCCCGCGGCACACGACCTGCCGGCCGTCCTCGCCGGCGACGCCGTCGCCATGACCGCCGGCGAGCACTGGCAGGGCGCCGCCCGCAGCCACCGCAACGCCCTGTGCATCGTCGTCTCGACCGGGGTCGGCGCAGGCCTCGTCCTGGACGGCACCGTCTACTCCGGCCTCACCGGGAACGCGGGCCATCTCGGCCACATCACCATCGACTTCGAGGGCGAGCCCTGCCCGTGCGGATCGCGCGGCTGCGTGGAAACCTTCGCCTCCGGCACCTCCATCGCCCGCCGCGCCCTCGCCGACGGCTGGCAGCCGCCCGGACCGGACACCTCTGCAGCCGCCGTCGCCGCCTGCGCGGCCCAGGGCGACCCCATCGCCCGTGCCGCCTTCGACCGCGCCGCCCGCGCCCTCGCCGCCGGCATCGCCGCCACCGCCACCCTGGTCGAAATCGACACCGTCGTCATCGGCGGCGGCGTCGCCCGGTCCGGCGACCTCTTCCTGCAGCCGCTGCGCCACCACCTCGCCGCCTACGCCACGCTCCCCTTCACCGACGGCATGACCGTTGCCCCCGCCCGCCTCGGCACCGACGCCGGACTCGTCGGCGCCGCTGCCCTCGCCATGCACCACACCCACCCCGCGGCCGCCCTCCAGCCGCAGGGCTGACCCGGCAAACGGCCCCCACGCCGTACGGACCCCCCACCGCATCGAGGAAGGAAACCTTCACGTGTTGCTCCGTACCACCCTCGCCACCACGGCGCTGGCCACCACTGCACTGGCCGCCGCCGTCCCCTATCCCGCCGCCGCTGCGGGGCCCGCCCGGTGCACCACGGTTGCGGCGGGCGACACCACGGTGCAGGTGCCGTTCGACGGCACCACGTACGGCGTGCGTGTCCACGTCCCGGCCCGCACACCGGGCAGCGGCCGGCTCCCGCTGGTCCTGACACTGCACGGCAGCCAGAACACGGGTCAGGGGCAGCTCACCTACACCGGCATCACCCGCACCGCGGACACCCACGGCTTCATCGTCGCCGCACCCGAGGGCGCCGTGCCCGGCGGCAGCGGCTACATCTGGAACGTCCCGCAGGTCACCCCCACCGGCACCCGCGACGACATCGCCTACCTGAGCCAGGTCATCGACACACTCACCGGCACCCTGTGCGCCGACCCGGCCCGCGTCTACGCCACCGGATACTCCGGCGGCGGCCGGATGGCCTCGGCCCTCGCCTGCGCGATCCCAGGCCGGCTCGCCGCCGTCGCCCCGGTCGCAGGCCTGCGCGCGGGCCGCCCGGACCCCGCCGACGAGCGCACCCCCGACCCCGCCTCCTGCCGTCCCGCGAAGCCGGTACCCGTCCTCGCCTTCCACGGACAGCAGGACTACACCAACCCGTACGACGGCGCGGGCAGCACCGCCTGGCGCTACTCCGTACCGACCGCACTCGCCCGCTGGGCCGGCCTCAACGGATGCCGGCCCGACCCGGTCACCTCCCGGGTGACCGAACACGTCACCCTGACCGCCTACCGCGGATGCAACCGCAACGCCGAAACCGCGCTCCACACCGTCACGGACGGCGGACACACCTGGCCCGGCTCCCCCTACGAGTCCGAAGGCAACGGCACCACCACCCACGAGATCGACGCCAACACACTGATCTGGCAGTTCTTCCGCCGTCACCACCGCTGAACCGGCCGCAGGTGCTCGCCGACACACATCGCCCCGACTGACCACATCCCGCAGCACATCCCGCAGCACGACAGATGCCATCCGCGGAGAACCCGGCGACGCACGCAGACCCGAGCCCGGCCCCCCTGGGGGACCGGGCTCGGGCGACGACCGCGGTGTCCGCGCGGCTCCTAGTAGGGCTTGGTCAGGTGTGATCACTGGCGGCGTGTCCTTGTGGCCGCGGGCGCGTTGATGGTGTGTGACACCTGAGGAGATGGATCGGGTCCGGGAGGACCTGGAGTCGTTCACGGCGGAGAT
>NZ_BPRL01000089.1:0-31893 GCF_045862635.1 Kitasatospora sp. NE20-6 | reverse complement strand
GGTCCCGGCCGCCGGGCAGCCGGTCGGCCGCGGCGGTCCCGGCGCCCCGCCCCCGCCCGCCCCGGCAGGCCTGCAGGGCGGCCCCGCGTCGCCGCCACCGCCGGCCTCGCCCGACGCGGCCGGGGTCGCGTACGCGGCCACCCAGCTCGCGCACGCCGTCGACCTGCCCGGCGGCCCCGGTGCGCCCGCGCCCGGCCCCGGCCTGCCCCCGCCGCCGGTCGGCATGGCCCCGGTGCCCGGGCCGCCGCCGCCCGGCTACGGCTACCCCGGCGCCGGGCCGGTCGGCGCCCCGCCCGCGATGCCCGCGCCCGTCCCGCAGCCGGGCCCCGGCCTGCCCCCGCCGCCGGCCGCCGGCGTGCCCACGATCGGCCCGGGCACCCAGGCCGTCATCAGCTACCGCCGTCCCGACGGCTCCGAGCAGTCCCTCGTGATGCGCTCCGAGCCCGGCACCCCGCACCCGGAGTGGAAGGCCCTGCAGGAGATGCGCCGCCTCGGCGTGCCGCCGGACCAGGTGCTGGAGTTCCACACCGAGCTGGAGCTGTGCGACCTGCCCGGCGGCTACTGCGCCCGCATGGTCAAGGCCTCCTGGCCGAACGTGCGGATCACCCACACCGCGCCCTACGGCCGTGACCGGCAGGCCCGCCAGGCCGGCATGGCGGTGCTGCTCGACCACCTCGACCAGATGAGCCAGCTCGCCGCCGCCCCGCTGCGGCCCCGGCCGGTGCAGGCTCCGCTGCCGCCGCCGGGCGCCGTCCAGCAGCTGCCGCCGCTGGCCCCGCAGCAGCTGGCGGCCGAGCTCGGGCAGGCGTTCGGGCCCGCGGTCTTCCGGTTCGAGCAGCGCGCCGTCTCCCGGCAGGGCGTGCCGGAGACGGTCGCGCAGACGCTCATGTGGGCCGGCCTGCCCGGCGAGTTCGCACCGTTCTTCTGGGCCCAGGCACAGCCCGGCCGTCCGATCCCGACGCTCGCCGAGCTCGCCGCCGAGCGCGGCCGCCCGGCCGGGCCGGACTTCGGCGGCTACCTCGTGCTCGGCAACGACTACGGTCGGCAGCTGTGCGTGCAGTACGGCACCGCCGCCGTCGTCGCCGTCGACCTGGAGGGAACCGGCGAACCGCCGCGGTTCGTCAACACCGGCGTGCCGGAGTTCGTCCGCAGCCTGGCCGTCCTCGGCCGGATGTGGCGGCTGCGGTACGGCCTGACCCCCGAGCAGGCCGGCCGCTGGACGACCGACCTGCAGGCCCAGCTGCTCGCGGTCGACCCGGCCGCGCTGCACACCCCCGAAGGCTGGTGGGCGGTGCTGCTGGAGCAGCTCTGGGACGGCCTGATGTAGCGGCCGGGGGGCGGGCCGTGACGGCCCGCCCCCCGCCCGCCTGATTGGGCTTTCGACCGTATCTGCGCAAAATAGGTCAAGCGGCCGCCTTTCGGGACGTCCGCGAACCACTCACTCCGGACCACGAGGGGAAGAACCGATGAGCGACGCCGTCTCCCAGCACGGCTTCACGGTTGCCCGGCGCGGCTACGCGCCCGAGCAGGTCGACGCGACCCTTCGGGCGCTGACCGCCGACCGAGACGAGGCGTGGGAACGGCTCAGTGTGCTCGGGTCGGGCCTGCGGGAGATGGAGAAGCGGCTCGGCGAGATCGTCCAGGCCCGCGAGGACGCCCCCGAGCCCGACTACGGCCGGCTCAGCGAGCAGGCCGCCGCCCTCATGGCCATCGCCGACAACGAGGCCGAGGCCGTCCGCTCCAAGGCCCTGCGCGCGGCCGGGACCATCCGCGAGGACGCCCAGAAGGACGGGCAGGCCGCCGCCCGCGCCGCCGAGGCGCACGCCGCCACGGCCCGCGGCGAGGCCGAGCAGGCCGTCCGCGAGACCGAGGCGACCACCCGTGCCGAGGCCGAGCGGATCCGCATCGAGGCCGAGTACGACGCCAACACCACCCGCGACGCCGCCACCGCCGACGCCGCCCACGTGCGCCTCTCCGCCGCCGAGGCCGAGGAACGCGCCGAGGCGAAGCTCGCCGAACTGCGCCGCCGCTCCGACGAGATGTTCGCCCAGGCGCAGGCCGAGGCCGACGCCGAGGAGGAGAAGACCCTCGCCGGCGCCAACCGCCGGCTGCGCGAGGCCGAGCAGCACCGCGAGGCCGTCCTCTCGGACATCCGCACCATCGAGGGCGACGCCCAGACGAAGGCCGAGAGCCTCCTCTCCGCCGCCCGCGTCAAGGCGGAGCGCCTGCGCGTCGCGGGGGAGACCGACCAGCGCGACTTCGCCGTCCGGCACCAGGAGATGCAGGAGCAGCTCGACAGCATCAAGAAGACCCTCGCCGAGCTCACCGGCGCGGCGGCCGGCGCGATCGAGCCGGGCCGCCGTCCGGCCGCACTGGAGGCGGCGCCCCGCGAGGCCGACGCACCGGACCTGACCCTCGACCTGTTCCTGAAGCCGGAGCCCGTCGCCGACGCGGCCCCCGCCACGCCCCCGGCCCCCGCCGCACCTGCGGCCCCGTCCGCTCCTCCGGCCCCGCCCGCGCCGCCCGCCGCTCCTCCGGCCCCGCCCGCGCCGCCCGCCGCACCTCCGGCCGTCGCCGCTGCCGCCGCTCCCGCGGAGCCCACGGCGCAGGACGAGCCGAGGATCGTCCCCAAGATCGTCATCGTGGACGACGGCATCGACCACGACACCCGCCGCAGCAACGTCACCCGCCGCGGCTGAGCCTGCGGCCGGTCGGTAGGCTCCCGCCCCGTCGAGGCCGTCGGGCCCCGGGGCGGGGGTGGGGGCGTGCGTGGAGTGTCAGGCCGGAGAGGTGCCGTCGGCCCGGGGCCGTCCCGGCGCATCCGCCGTACCGGCAGGATCGTCCTGGCCGTCGCGGGGCTGGTGTTCATGGGCTCGGCAGAGCTGCTGCTCGCCACCTCGGGGGCCGATCCGCGCAACGTGCTGATGTTCTCGGCCGTTTTCGTGTTCAGTTGCTACGTCGTCTGGCGGGTGCTCCTCGCCCCGTACGTGCAGTTCGAGGAGCACCGCCTCGTGGTCGGCAACGCGTACTGCGTCCACCGCATCCCGTACGCGCGCATCGCCGGTGTCACGGGGGTCCTGGGCCTCGGTGTCGAGGTCGCCGGGCGCGGCAGGGTGCCGGTCTCGGCCTTCGACACCTCGCTGTGGGGACGCCCGCAGCGGGAGGCCGTGCGGGCCGAGATCGTCCGGCGGGAGGCGGCGGCGTCGGTGTCCCGTGAGCTGACGTACGAGAAGGAGTACACGCTGGGCCTGCCGGAGGTGCTGGGGCCCACGGTGGCGTTCCTCCTGTTCCTCCTCGGCGCCCCCGGCCTGCCCTGGACACGCTGAGCGTCCGGCCCCGCGAGATCCGCACCGTGCTTCCCCGCCGAGGGGCCCGCCGGGACGGTCACGGCCCCGACGGGACCGGCCCCTACAGCACCTCGACGGCTGCCCCCGTGAGCCTCCGCCGGCAGTCCAGGACGTAGCGGGCGTGCTCGGTGACCGCCGCGTAGTCGAAGTCGTCGTGGTCGGCGAGGAGCACCACCGCGTCGGCGGCGGCGAGTTCCTCGGGGGTGGCGTCGACGCGGCGCACCGTCGCCAGCGGGCCGCCGTCGTGGTCGGCGGTGGCCACCCGCTGGCCGGGGATCTGCGGTTCGGCGACGTGGACGCCGGCGACCACGTGCGGGTCGGCGGCGCGGACGTCGGCGCCCATGCGGGTGAGCAGTTCGACGACGCGGGCGGCCGGGGTCTCGCGGGCGTCACCGGTGTTCTTCTTGTAGGCGAGGCCGAGCAGCAGCACCCGGGAGCCGTTGACGGACCGCTGCCGGTCGTTGAGGGCCTCGGTGAGGCGCCGCACCACGTAGTCGGGCATGTGGCTGTTGACGTCGTTGGCGAGCTCGACGAAGCGGAACGACTGCCCGAGGGCCCGTTCGACCCGCCACGACAGGTAGGACGGGTCGATGGGCAGGCAGTGGCCGCCGACGCCGGGGCCGGGGGTGAAGCGGAGGAAGCCGAACGGCTTGGTGGAGGCCGCGTCGATGGCCTCCCAGACGTCGATGCCGAGGTCGTGGGCGAACATCGCGAGCTCGTTGACGAGGGCGATGTTGACGTGCCGGAAGGTGTTCTCCAGCAGCTTGGTCAGCTCGGCCTCCTTGCAGGAGGAGACCGGCACGGTGCGTTCGACGAGCTGCCCGTAGAAGCCCTCGACGGCGGTCAGGCCTTCGGGGGTGGTGCCGGAGACGACCTTGGGGGTGTTCTCCAGCTTCCACTGCGGGTTGCCGGGGTCGATCCGCTCGGGGGAGTAGCCGAGGTGGAAGTCGGTGCCGGCGCGGAGCCCCGAGCCGTCCTCCAGCAGGGGGGCGAGGAGTTCCTCGGTGGTGCCGGGGTAGGTGGTGGACTCCAGGACGACGGTGGCGCCAGGCCGCAGGTGGCGGGCGAGGAGCCGGGCGGAGGCCTCGATGTAGGAGAGGTCGGGCACGCCGTCGCGCAGCGGGGTCGGCACGGTGATCACGGCGACGTCGAAGCCGGCGACGTCGGAGGGTTCGGCGGTGGGCAGGTAGGTGCCGGAGTCGAGGAGCGGGCGGAGGCGTTCGGCGGGGATGTCCTCGACGTACGACTCGCCGACCGCGAGGCGCTTGATGCGGCGCTCGTCCACGTCGTACCCGACGACCCGGTGGCCCACCTCGGCGGTCCGGACGGCGAGCGGCAGCCCGACATAGCCCTGACCTGCGATGACGACGCGCATGACGAAGTACCCCCTCCATCGCGACGGTGGTGCGCACACCCTCTGCGGAGCGGCCCCACACCTTCTTCACACGAGGGTACGGAGACGGGCCCGGACGCGGGCCGGATCCCGGAAAGCCGTGCGCGGAAGCCGTGGGGAAAGGCCGAGGCCCGGGTCGCCGCCGCCGAAGGGCGGCCACCCGGGCCCCGCACATCTGCCGGGCGCCCCCACCCAGGGCCGACCGGCTCTCGCACTCCCGACCCCCATCGGGCTGCGACGGTGCCGCTGCAGCCATCCCCCACGGTTGGGTGCGGCGGGCACGTGATCCATCCTGCGCGGTGACCATGGACGGGCAGTGACAGGAGTATGTCGAGTTCTTGACGTTCTGCCCCGCTGTGCGACACCGGCGGAGTGTGCTGCGCGGCCGGCGCGGGGGTGTCCGCAGACGGTGCGGCGTAGGCTGGGAACCCCGGGGCGCACCGCGTACCGGGCTGTTCGCGTTGCCCGGCCTGCCGCTCGGCGCCGGGCCACTCCAGCCGTGGAGCCAACAAGCATGAGCCTGTCCGGACTGCTCGATGTCGTCGTACGGGACGCCGCCCTCGCCGAGGCGATCGAGGCGGCGGCCACGGGGCACAGGCAGCACCTCGACCTGGTCGGCCCGCCCGCCGCGAGGCCGTTCGCGATCGCGGCGCTGGCCCGGTCGCTGGCGGCGAAGGCCGGCGAGCGCGGCCGTCCGGTGCTGGCGGTGACGGCCACCGGACGCGAGGCGGAGGATCTCGCGGCGAGCCTGCGTTCGCTGCTGCCGCCCGACGCCGTGGCCGAGTACCCGGCGTGGGAGACGCTGCCGCACGAGCGGCTGTCGCCGCGCTCCGACACGGTGGGCCGCCGGCTGGCGGTGCTGCGGCGGATCGTCCACCCGCGGGCCGGGGACGTCGCGTCGGGCCCGGTGCAGGTGGTGGTGGCGCCGGTGCGTTCGGTGCTGCAGCCGCAGGTGAAGGGCCTGGCCGAGCTGGAGCCGGTGGCGTTGCAGCGCGGTGGGCAGCACGACCTGGAGGAGGTGGCCCGCAAGCTGGCGGCGGCCGCGTACGCCCGGGTGGAGCTGGTCGAGAAGCGCGGCGAGTTCGCGGTGCGCGGCGGCATCCTCGACGTGTTCCCGCCGACCGAGGAGCACCCGCTGCGGGTGGAGTTCTGGGGCGACGACGTCGAGGAGATCCGCTACTTCAAGGTCGCCGACCAGCGGTCGCTGGAGATCGCCGAGCACGGCTTGTGGGCGCCGCCCTGCCGTGAGCTGCTGCTGACCGACGCGGTGCGGGCGCGCGCGGCGGAGCTGGCGGCCGAGCAGCCGGGGCTGGCGGAGATCCTGGACAGGATCGCCGAGGGCATCGCGGTCGAGGGAATGGAGTCGCTGGCGCCCGTCCTCGTGGACGACATGGAGCTGCTGGTCGACGTGCTGCCGCAGGGCTCGGTCGCCGTGGTCTGCGACCCGGAGCGGGTGCGCACCCGCGCGGCCGACCTGGTGGCGACCAGTCACGAGTTCCTGCAGGCCTCGTGGGTGGCCGCGGCGGCGGGCGGCGACCGGCCGATCGACGTGGAGGAGATCGACGTCTCGGCGGCCTCGCTGTGGTCGCTGGCGGACGTCCGCGAGCACGCGGCGGGCATCGGCCTGCCGTGGTGGTCGGTGAGCCCGTTCGCGACCAGCGACGCCACCGTGCACGACATCCTGGAGTTCGACGCCGACACCCTCACGCTCGGCATGCACGCCGTCGAGGCGTACCGCGGCGACACCGCCCGGGCCATCGCCGACGCCAAGGAGCGGCTGAACGCCGACTGGCGGGTCGTCATGGTGACGGAGGGCCACGGCCCGGCGTCCCGGCTCGCGGAGGTGCTCGCCAACGAGGGCATCCCGGCCCGGCTGGTCGCCGACCTCACCGAGGCCCCGACCCGCGACGTCGTCCACGTCTCCTGCGGCTCCGTCGAGCACGGCTTCGTCGACGAGGCGCTGAAGCTGACCGTCGTCACCGAGACCGACCTCTCCGGCCAGAAGTCCTCCACCAAGGACATGCGCCGCATGCCGTCCCGGCGCCGCAACGCCATCGACCCGCTGGCGCTGGCCGCAGGCGACTACGTCGTCCACGAGGCGCACGGTGTCGGCCGGTACGTCGAGATGGTGCAGCGCACCGTGCAGGGCGCCACCCGCGAGTACCTGGTGCTGGAGTACGCGCCCGCCAAGCGCGGCCACCCCGGCGACCGGCTGTTCGTGCCGACCGACCAGCTCGACCAGGTCACCAAGTACGTCGGCGGCGAGGCCCCGACGCTGCACCGGCTCGGCGGCGCGGACTGGGCGAAGACCAAGCAGCGGGCGAAGAAGGCGGTCAAGGAGATCGCCGCCGACCTCATCAAGCTGTACTCGGCCCGGATGGCGGCCCCCGGCCACACCTTCGGCCCGGACACCCCGTGGCAGCGCGAGCTGGAGGACGCCTTCCCGTACGCGGAGACGCCCGACCAGCTCACCACCATCGCCGAGGTCAAGTCGGACATGGAGAAGTCCGTGCCGATGGACCGCCTGATCTGCGGCGACGTCGGCTACGGCAAGACCGAGATCGCGGTGCGGGCGGCGTTCAAGGCGGTGCAGGACGGCAAGCAGGTCGCCGTCCTCGTGCCGACGACGCTGCTGGTGCAGCAGCACTTCTCGACCTTCGCCGAGCGGTACGCCAACTTCCCGGTGGTCGTGAAGGCGCTGTCGCGGTTCCAGAGCGACGCCGAGGCGAAGGCCGTGCTGGAGGGCCTCTTCGAGGGCTCGGTGGACGTCGTCATCGGCACCCACCGCCTCTTCTCCTCGGAGACCCGCTTCAAGGACCTCGGTCTGGTCATCGTCGACGAGGAGCAGCGCTTCGGCGTCGAGCACAAGGAGCAGCTGAAGAAGCTCCGCGCCAACGTCGACGTGCTGACCATGTCGGCGACGCCGATCCCGCGCACCCTGGAGATGGCGGTCACCGGCATCCGCGAGATGTCCACCATCACCACCCCGCCGGAGGAGCGGCACCCGGTGCTGACCTTCGTCGGCCCGTACGACGAGAAGCAGATCGCCGCCGCCGTCCGCCGTGAACTCCTGCGCGAGGGCCAGGTGTTCTACATCCACAACCGGGTCGAGTCGATCGACAGGGCGGCCGCCCGGCTGAAGGACCTCGTGCCCGAGGCGCGCGTCGCCACCGCGCACGGGCAGATGGGCGAGAGCCAGCTGGAGAAGGTCGTCGTCGACTTCTGGGAGAAGGAGTTCGACGTCCTCGTCTCGACCACGATCGTCGAGTCCGGCATCGACATCTCCAACGCCAACACCCTGATCGTGGAGCGCGGCGACACCTTCGGCCTCTCCCAGCTGCACCAGCTGCGCGGCCGGGTCGGCCGCGGCCGCGAGCGCGGCTACGCGTACATGCTCTACCCGCCGGAGAAGCCGCTCACCGAGACCGCGCACGAGCGGCTCGCGACGATCGCCCAGCACACCGAGATGGGCGCGGGCATGTACGTCGCCATGAAGGACCTGGAGATCCGCGGCGCCGGCAACCTGCTGGGCGGCGAGCAGTCCGGGCACATCGCCGGTGTCGGCTTCGACCTCTACATGCGGATGGTCGGCGAGGCCGTCGCGGAGTTCCGCGAGCAGCTCGCGGGCGGCGGCGAGCCGGAGGAGGAGCCGCTGGAGGTGAAGATCGAGCTGCCGGTCGACGCGCACGTGCCGCACGACTACGCGCCCGGCGAGCGGCTGCGCCTGCAGGCGTACCGGTCGATCGCGGCGGTCAACTCCGAGGACGACATCGTGCACGTCCGCGAGGAGCTCACCGACCGCTACGGCAAGCTGCCGGAAGCGGTGGAGAACCTGCTCATGGTGGCGGGCCTGCGGCTGTACGCCCGGCGCTGCGGCATCGGCGACATCACGCTGCAGGGCAACTTCGTGCGGTTCGGGCCGGTCGAGCTGCGGGAGTCGCAGCAGTTGCGGCTCAACCGCCTCTACCCGCGCAGCCAGGTGAAGGCGAACACCGCGCAGCTGCTCGTGCCCCGCCCGGTGAGCGGTGGCCGGATCGGCGGAAAGCCGCTGCTCGGCCGCGACCTGCTCGGCTGGAGCACGGAGTTCCTCAGCACGATGTTCGACGAGATGGCGGGCGGGCGGAAGTAGCGCGCCGGCCGGTGCACACGGCGGTCCCGGGCGTTGCGCCCGGGGCCGCCGTCGTCGTGCGGCGCGGCCGCCGGCCCGGGCGGCCGGCCGTGGGGCTCGCGGGCTGCGGGACTCGCGGGGCCGGGCTGCGGCGGGCCGGGGACCGCCGGGTCCGGGCGGCCGGCTGCGACGGGCTCAGGAGAGCTTCCACTGGCCGGTCTGGTCGGCCATGCCGCTGTCGAGGGTGAACTGCACCCGGTCGAGGACGGTGCCGACGGGCACCTCGAAGGTCAGGAAGCCGAGCCCGCTCTCGCCGGGCGCGACGTCGACGGAGCCGGAGAAGCCCTGGCCGGCCTTGGTGTCGTAGAAGCCGGCGTCGTACGACTGGCCCTGGGTGTCCAGCAGCTTGGCGCTGTTGGAGGGGGCGTCGCTGTAGGCCTTGCCGGTGGCCTTGATGCGGAACTGCACCGCGACGAAGCGCTTGCCGTCGGCGGGCTTGCTGAACTCGTCCTCGCCCTCGGCGTTGTCGACGACCTTGACCACGGTGACGTCGGCCGTGGAGTTCTTCTCGAAGCCCTTGAGGGCGATGGTGTCGCCGACCTTGGCGGCGGACGGTGCGGCGGCCTTGGAGGCCCCGCCGGCGGAGGCCGGTGCGGCGGACCCCGGCTTCTTGGCCTCGGTGGAGACCGAGCCGCCGGTGGTGCCGCAGGCGGTGGCGCCGAGGACGACCAGCGAGGCGCCCAGGAGGAGGGCGGCGGAGCGGCGGGCGGCGGAGGTGATGGCCATGACGTGAACTCCTGTACGGGTCCGGTGGGTTCGCCGCGGCATCGGGCCGTTCTCGGCGATGACCCGATCACACCATCTGCTGTGAACCATGTCAACAGAAATCTGTAAAACCTCTCTGTTCACATGTGAACGCCGTGGAGTGGCGCCTGGCTATGCTGGGCGGTCACACGCGAAGGAGTCCCCGATGCCGGACCGCCCCGAGGTGACCGCCGCCGAGATCGCCCGCCTGGCCGGCGTCGGCCGCGCGGCCGTCAGCAACTGGCGCCGGCGCCACCCCGACTTCCCGCAGCCCGCAGGCGGCACCGACAGCAGCCCGACCTTCCGCCTCGACCAGGTCGAGCAGTGGCTCCGCACCCAGGGCAAGATCGCCGAGATCCCCGTGCTCGAACGGGCCTGGCAGCTGCTCGAAACCCTCCGCGACCCCGCGGACCCCTCCGGCATCCCGCTCGTCACCGCCGGCGCCTTCCTCCTGCTGCTCCACCACCGGACCTCCACCTGGCCCGAACTGCGCGACGCCCCCGACACCCGGCTCGCCACCGCCCTGCCCCGCGCCCTCCGGCACACCGCGCAGAGCGTGCTCGGCCCCGACGGCGCCGCCCTCCTCGCCCTGCCCCCCCTCGCCGGAGCCACCTACCTCGACCTCGTCCGCCTCCTCGCCCGGCTCGCCGACGAGCACGGGCCGGCCGAGGCGTACGAACACCTGCTCACCCGGCACACCGAAGCCGGCACCCGGCAGTCCGGCGCCACCCCGCCGGAGGCGGCCGCCCTGCTCGCCGACCTCGCGTCGGGGAGCGCCACCGTGCTCGACCCCGCCTGCGGACTCGGCGCCCTGCTCCTCGCCGCCGGGCCGGACACCACCCGCCACGGGCAGGACCCCGACGCCGCGCACGCCGCCCTCGCCCTGCTCCGGCTCGCCCTGCGGACCCCGCCCGGCACCCCCGAACCCCTCGCCCTCGACCTGCGGCCCGGCGACGCGCTCCGCGCCGACGCCCACCCCGGGCTCACCGCCGACGCCGTCCTCTGCCGCCCGCCCTACAACGAACGCGACTGGGGCCACGACGACCTCCAGTACGACTCCCGCTGGCCCCACGGCCTCGTCCCGCCCCGCGGCGAGTCCGAACTCGCCTGGGTGCTGCACTGCCTGGCGCACATCCGCCCCGGCGGGCTCGGCGCCCTGCTGCTCCCGCCCACCGTCGCCGCCCGCCGCGCGGGACGCCGGATCCGCGCCGAACTCCTCCGCTCAGGGGCCCTGCGCGCCGTCGTCGCCCTGCCCGCCGGGGCCGCCCCGCCGTACGGCGTCCCGCTGCACCTGTGGCTGCTCCGCCGGCCCGGAGCCGACGACGACTTCCGCCGGGTGCTGCTGCTCGACGCCGCGGCCGCCCACCCCGCGGCCGACGGCGGCCGCGACCGCCTCGACTGGCCCGCGCTGCACCGCACCGTGCTGGACGCCTGGCGGGCCTTCGACGACGCCGCCCGCGACGGCCTGCCGCTGCCCGCCGACCGCCCGGGCCTGCAGCGCGCCGTCCCCGCACTGGACCTGCTCGACGACGAGACCGACCTCACCCCCGCCCGCCACCTGCCCGCCGCCGCCCCGGACGGCGGCGCCGCCGCCCTCCACCACCTCGGCGGCCGGCTGGCCGAACTCCTCGCCGGCCCCGCCGCACCGGACGCCGCCCTCGCCGCCGTCACGGACGCCCCCGTGGCGGCCGACCCGCCCCTGGTGACGGTCGGTGAACTCGCCCGCGCCGGCGCCCTGGAGATCCACTCCAGCGGCCAGGCCGCCGCCCTGCGCCCGCCCGGCGACGGGGCACCGGCCGTGCCCGTCCTCACCGACCAGGACCTGACGGCCGGCGCACCGCCCAGCGCGACCGCGGCCGCCGGGGCCGCACCCCGCACCCGCCCCGGCGACGTCCTCGTGCCCGCCCTCGGCTGCGGCACCGCCCGCGTCGTCCGGCCGGGCGGCCCGCTCGACGGCGTCGTCCTCGGCCCCCGCCTGCACCTGCTCCGGCCCGACCCGGCCCAGCTCGACCCCGACTTCCTCGCCGGGGTGCTCCGGGCCACCGGCAGCGCCCGCCGGGCCAGCAGCTACGCCTCCACCACGACCCGGCTCGACGTCCGCCGGGTCGAGCTGCCGCGCGTCCCGCCCGAGCGCCAGCGGGTGCTGGGCGAGGCGTTCGACCGGATCGCCGTCTTCGAGTCCGCGCTGGAGGAGGCCGCCGCCCTCGGCCGCTCCCTCGCCCAGGGGCTCACCGACGGCCTGGCAGGAGGCACACTGACGACCGGTCAGGGCGGGCACGGCCCGACCCCGTAACCGCCTGCTCGCACCACCGGTGCGGCGGTACCGTGTGCGGGCCACCCCCGACCCCGCACAGGAGCACTCATGTCCGGCCACCCCGACGGGCAGCCCGGCCACCGCCCCGGCCCGGCCCTGCCGAACCGCTTCTCGCTCTTCGCCGTGCTCTCCTTCGGCGTGGTGGGGATGGTGCCCTCCCTGCTGCTCGCCCTCCGCACCCGCCGGCCGTCCGACATCGCCGGTGCGGTGTTCTTCGGCCTCTGCCAGCTCGCCTTCTACGTGTGCATCGGGCTCTCCTCCGGCCCCGACGAGGCCGACAACGCCTACGACCACGGCGGGCAGGCACTGCTGGCCGTGGTCTGGCTGCTCCCGGCCGTCCACCTCGTGGTGGTCAACCAGCTGCGCAGGCGGCCCCCGACGGCCCCCGCCCCACTGCACCCGGCACCGTACGCACCCACCCCCGCCCCGCCCCAGCCGTACGCGCCGCAGCCGTACGCGTCCCAGCCGTACGCGCCGCAGCCCTACGCGTCCCAGCCGTACGCGCCTCAGCCGTACGTGCCCCAGGCGTACGCTCCCGCCGCCCCGCAGCCGTACGCCCCAGCCCCCGCCCCCGCCCCAGCCCCCGCCCCCGCCCCAGCCCCTGTACCCGCGCCCGCCGCCGACGACCTGCAGCAGCTCGGCGAACTGCTGCGCCGGCAGGCCGGGGACGGCCGGCCGTGACCGCGGCCCGGGTGGTCGGCGGCCGCTACCGGCTGACCGAGAAGATCGGGCACGGCGGCATGGGCCAGGTGTGGGCCGGCCACGACGAGCGCCTCGACCGCCGGGTGGCCGTCAAGCTGCTCCGCACCGACGTCCTCGGCCCGCAGGACGCCACCGGGAGCCGCGGCGACGAACTGCGCCGCCGCTTCCTGCGCGAGAGCCGGATCAGCGCCGCACTGGACCACCCCGGGCTGGTCACCGTCTTCGACGCGGGCACCGACGAGGGCGAGCTCCACCTGGTCATGCAGCGCGTGCCCGGGGTGAGCCTCGCCGACCTGCTCGCCGAGGACGGCCCGCTGACCGTGGAACGGGCGGCCGCCGCCGCGGCCCAGATCTGTGCCGCGCTCGCCGTCGTGCACGCCGTGCCGGTCGTCCACCGCGATCTCAAGCCCAGCAACGTGATGGTCCGTCCGGACGGCCGCACGGTGCTGCTCGACCTCGGCATCGCCACCGCCCTCGACCCGGACGCCACCCGGCTCACCCTGACCGGCACCCCGATCGGCAGCCCCGCGTACATGGCCCCCGAGCAGGCGCTGGCGACGGGTGTCGACCCCCGCAGCGACCTCTACGCGCTCGGCTGCCTCCTGCACGAGATGCTCGCCGGGGAGGCGCCGTTCGCCGCGCCGACCGCCCTCGGCGTGCTGCGGCGGCACGTCGACGAGCCGCCGCCCCCGCTGCGCGGCCTGCGCCCGGACGTCCCGCCCGTGCTGGAGCGGCTGGTGCTCGGACTGCTCGCCAAACGGCCGGGGGACCGCCCGGCCGACGCCCGGCAGGTGTACGCGGCGCTCCTGCCGCTGCTGCCCGCCCCGTCGGCCGCCCCGCAGCCGCCCTACGGTCCGCTGCCCGACCCGGCCCGGCCGTACCTCCACCCGCACCAGCCGGCTCCGGCCGTTCCCGTGCCCCCGGCGCCGCGGGCCGCAGCCCCGGTACCGTCCGCCGACCCGGTCCGGCCGCCGGGCCCGGTGCCGTCGGCCGCCGTCCCCGGCCCGGCCGGGCCGGACGGGGAACTCGCCGACGCCTGCGCCCGGCTCTCCGACCTGGTCGCGGCCCGCCGGCACACCGAGGTGCTCGCCCTCGCGTCGCTGCTGCTGCCGCGGGCGTCCGCCGAACTCGGCGAAGGCGCACCGCTGGTGCGCACCGTCCGGACGATCCGGGCCCGGACCCTGCTGGAGGAGGGCCGCCCCGGGGAGGCCCTCACCGAGTACCGGCTGCTGGCCGCGGCGGCCACCGCCGAGCTGGGCCCGCACGACCCCTCGGTGCTGGGCCACCGCGCCCGCGGGGCGCACTGCCTCGAACGGCTCGGACGCACGGCGGAGGCCCTCGCCGAGTACCGCGAGCTGGCCGGCGCGCTGCCCCGCGACGCCGACCTCGGGCTGGAGGTCCGCGAGCGGTCCGGCCGCCTGCTGGCCGAGTCCGGCGACCACGACGGTGCCTGGCACACGCTGCTCGAACTCCTGCTGGACACCGAGCGCCGGCACGGCCCGCACCACCCGGAGGTCCACCGGGTCAGGGCGCTGCTCGACCGGGTCGGCACCGACCGGAACGCCACCCCGTTCGGCACCCCGCCACCCGCCCCGGCCGGGCCGCCGCCCGGCACCCCGCCCTACGGCACCCCGCCCTACGGCACCCCGCCGTACGGCGGTCCGGCCCCCGCCGACCCGCGGCTCTTCGGCGGGCCCGCCCCGCCGCCGGTGCCGGGCAACCCGTACGCCACCGGCCGCTGAGCGGCCGGGGCGGCCGGAAGATCCGCACGGGGTGGTTCGGGGTCTGGGCAACGGCCGTGCGGCTGCCTATTGTTCACTCCAGCCAGGAGAACCACCGGACACCCCACCAGCCGTACCCCCGGCCGCAGGGCCGGGGCACCCCCAGCCCGGGAGGCCCCCCGTGATCCGCACCCGCTCCGCCCTCCGGCCGGCCCGCACGGCCGCCGGCGTCCTCCTCGCGGCCGCCGTGCTGTCCGCGTGCGGCGGCGCACCGGCCCACCAGGGGGCGGCCGCGGTGGTCGGCGGTGAGCAGATCCGGATCGCCACCGTGCAGGCCAAGGTCGGCGCCCTGCGCGAGGCCACGGCCGAGGCCGCGCCGGAGGCCGCCGCCCAGGAGCAGGCCGGGCTCGTCCGCCGGACGGTCGCCGGACTCGTGCTGGACCGGGTGATCTCCCGGGCCCTCGCCGACCGCGGCCTCACCGTCACGGACGGGGAGATCGCCCAGGTGCGGGACGCCGACGCCCAGCTGCTCGGCGGGGAGGCCGCCCTGCGGCGCGAACTGCTGCTCCGCCAGGGCGTCGCCGCCGCCGACGTGCCGGACTTCTACCGCCAGCAGCTCGGCATCCGCGCGATAGCCGCCGCCGCGGGCCAGGACGCCCGCACGGAGCAGGGCGACGCCGTGGTGCGCAAGGCGCTGGCCGACGCCGGTACGGCGCTGAAGGTCGAGGTGAACCCCCGCTACGGCCGGTGGGATCCGCAGCGCATCACGCTCGTCGAGGCGGACACCGACTGGCTGCCGGCGAAGCGCGCCACCGCCTGACCCCGGGCCGCCGGACGCCGCCGGGCGGGCCCGCCGCGGGAGGTAGGTTCGGGGGGTGGAGACTCCGAAGCTGATCCTGCTGACCACCACCCACCGGGTCGCCCCGGGCCTGCTGTCCTGGCCCGCGTGGGAGGCCCTGCACGCGGCCGGGCGCGTCCTGGCGGCCGATCCGGCGCACCCGCAGCTGCCCGCGCTGCGGCAGGCCGGTGTCGAGGTGGAGATCGTCGAACGGGCGTCCGCGCCCGCGCTGGCCCGGACGCTGGTGACGGCCGCCCCCGTCCTGTGGCTGGGCAGCCCGGACGGCGACCCCGGCCTGACCGACGCGCTCGCCCGGCTCGCGGTCGAGGGGGCCGGCACGGTGCCGGAGATCGAGCTGCTGCCCGGCTCGTACGACCTGCCGGGGGCCCGGCTGCTGGACCTCGCCTCGGTGATGGACACGCTGCGCTCGCCCGGCGGCTGCCCGTGGGACGCCGAGCAGACCCACGAGACGCTGGTGAAGTACCTCGTGGAGGAGGCGTACGAGCTGGTCGAGGCGATCGAGGAGGGCGACCGCGGCACGCTCCGCGAGGAGCTCGGCGACGTGCTCCTCCAGGTCTTCTTCCACTCCCGGATCGCCGAGGAGCACCCGGACGACCCGTTCTCGATCGACGACGTGGCCGGTGACATCGTCGAGAAGCTGATGTACCGCCACCCGCACGTCTTCGGCGACGTCGAGGCGAGCGGGTCCGCGCAGGTCGAGGCGAACTGGGAGCAGCTGAAGGCCGCCGAGAAGCAGCGCGAGTCCGTGCTGGACGGCGTGCCCGGCGGCCTGCCCGCCCTCGCCTACGCGGCGAAGCTCGTCTCCCGGGTGCGCCGGGCCGGTTTCACGGCGGTGCCCGACGCGGCGTACGCGCTGCCCGACGGGCTGACCGCCGAGTCGGCCGGAGAGCTCCTGCTGGCCGTCGCGCAGCGCGCGTACGACGCCGGGGTCGACGTGGACGCCGCGCTGCGCGGGGCCGCGCGCCGCTACCGGACGGCGGTGCGGGCCGCCGAGGGGCTCACCGGCTGACGCTGCGGCGGCACGACCTCGATGATCGCCTCGCCGACCAGGGCGAGGAGCTCGGCCAGCGGGTCGAGGTGGTCCGGCAGGTCGTCGAGGGCGACGATCCGCTCGCCGTCCGGGCCGGCCACGGCGAAGAGGCCGATCGGGCCGAGGTGCTTGGCGGCGGTGGCGACCAGCGCGGCGATGTCGCTCGGCTGGTGGGCGTCGCCGCTGACGCCGACGACGGGGCAGCCGGGGCGGTCGAGCTCGGTGGCGAGGTCCTCCGCCACTCCGGGGCGCAGATCGGCGATCAGCAGGCCCGCGGCACCCGCCGCGGCGAAGCGGCGGGCGAGGCCCCCGCCGTCCCCGCCGCGGAGTACCGCGATGACCACCACTGCCCCGGCTACTCGCATGGCCTGCTCCTCTCCCAGAGCGACACCCCGTGGACGGCCCGCACAGCCGTCTCCTACGGTTTTCGGAGGATCGTAGGCACGCCGAGACCCTCCGCAACAGGAATTACCCCCCAGGTGACCAGGCTCACGCCTCCCGGGGCCGACCGGCTCGCCGGACGGCAGCGGATACGGTCGGGGACATGCCCGACACACACCGGCCCGACCGGCCCGAACTCTTCACGTGGGAGTTCGCCGCAGACCCCTACCCCGCGTACGCCTGGCTGCGCGAACACGCGCCCGTGCACCGCACCACGCTGCCCAGCGGCGTCGACGCGTGGCTGGTCACCCGGTACGCCGACGCGCGGCAGGCGCTGGCCGACGGCAGGCTCTCCAAGAACCCCGGGCACCACAGCGCGCAGGCCCACCGCAGCGGCCGGGTCGGCATCCCGGGGGAGCGGCAGGCCGACCTGATGACGCATCTGCTGAACATCGACCCGCCGGACCACACCCGGCTGCGCCGGCTCGTGTCGAAGGCGTTCACGCCGCGCCGGATCGCCGCCTTCGAGCCGCGGGTGCAGCAGCTCACCGACCGGCTGATCGACGGTTTCGCCGCCCGCGGCACGGCCGACCTCATCCACGAGTTCGCCTTCCCGCTGCCCATCTACGCGATCTGCGACCTCCTCGGGGTGCCCGCCGAGGACCAGGACGACTTCTGCGACTGGGCGGGCATGATGCTCCGCCACACGAAGCCGGGGCAGCGCGCGCCGCAGCGCGGCGGTGTCGGGCGTGCCGTGAAGCGGATCCGCACCTACCTGGCGGACCTCATCCACCGCAAGCGCGCGGACCTCGGCGACGACCTGATCTCCGGCCTGATCCGCGCCAGCGACCACGGCGAGCACCTCACCGAGAACGAGGCCGCCGCGATGGCCTTCATCCTGCTGTTCGCGGGCTTCGAGACCACCGTCAACCTCATCGGCAACGGCCTGTACGCGCTGCTGCGCAACCCCGGCCAGCGGGCCCTGCTGCAGGCGTCGGTGGAGCGCGGCGAGAGCGGCCTGCTGGAGACCGGCATCGAGGAACTGCTGCGCTACGACGGTCCGGTGGAACTCGCCACCTGGCGGTTCGCGACCCGCCCCCTGGAGATCGGCGGGACGGCGATCCCGGAGGGCGACCCGGTGCTGGTGGTGCTGGCCGCCGCCGACCGCGACCCGGCGCGCTTCGCCGACGAGAACACCCTCGACCTCGCCCGGACGGACAACCCGCACCTGGGCTTCGGGCACGGCATCCACTACTGCATCGGTGCGCCGCTCGCCCGGCTGGAGGGCCGGGCCGCCCTCGCGACGCTGCTCACCCGGCTGCCGGACCTCGCCCTGGCCGCGGATCCGGCGGACCTGCGCTGGCGCGGCGGCCTGATCATGCGGGGTCTGCGCGAGCTGCCCGTCTCCTTCACCCCGGAGGCGGGGCGGGACGCGGGCTGACGGTGTGTCGACCCGTGGGCGTGGCGTCCGGGTGAACACGGGCGAATCAGGACAAAACGGCTTTGTTCGTGTCCGATGAGCAGTGCGTCGTAATTCTTACGTGATAACGCCGATATGAGCTTGTGATCGGTCATCACATCTGCCTACTCTCCGGACAGCCCGCGCCAGCGGGCCCCGGGCGCGACAACGCCGAATCCTGTCCGCCGCACCCCGGGACGACCGACCGAGACAAGGACAGGGGCGGGGGAACCACGTACGTCGCCGTCCCCCACGGCTAGGGGTGAAGCCGCGTCAGCAGGTCCCCTCCTGCGGCCGCGGCCGGGCCAGCCTCCCGGTCCGAACCCGACAGCTCACCTCGCAGGCGTTCGGAGAGGGACAACCCATGATCTTCACCGGACCTGGCCGTCACCGTCGTCGGACGTCCGCCGAGAAGGCGGTCGCCGTCGCGGGCGTCACCGGCGTCGGCCTCGCCATGCCGCTGCTCACCGCGGCCGCCGCGCACGCCGCGCCCGTCTCCGTCTGGGACAAGGTCGCCCAGTGCGAGAGCGGCGGGAACTGGCGGATCAACACCGGCAACGGCTTCTACGGCGGACTGCAGTTCACCGCCCGCACCTGGAAGGGCTTCGGCGGCGCCCGGTACGCCGCCTACGCGCACCAGGCGAGCAAGACCGAACAGATCGCCGTCGCCGAGAAGGTGCTCGCCTCACAGGGGCCCGGCGCCTGGCCCGTCTGCTCCAAACGGGCAGGCCTGACCCGTGGCGGGGGCTCCGCGGCGCCCGCGCCGGCCGCGGCGCCGGCCGCGGCGACCCGCTCCGGCGGTGCGCCGGTCTTCCCCGGCCACGGCGGCTGGGACGCGGGCGGCAGCGTGTACTGGTACCAGAAGGACGGCGGCTGGTACTGGACGGCGCACCGCGACATCTTCGAGCGCCACGTGCCGCCCGCCTCCGCCGAACCGGCCGACACCGAACCCGCCCCCGCCGAACCGGCCGGCACCGGGTCGGGCGAGGCGGCGGGCGAGGGCGCGGACGAGGGCGCGGACGGCGGGGCCGGGCGCACGCTGCAGGCGGTGCCGGTGCCCGCGATCGGCCGCGAGGCGTACACCGTGCAGCCCGGTGACTGCCTGTCGGGCATCGCCGCCGCCCGCGGCCTGGCCGGCGGCTGGGAGCAGCTGTACGCGAGCAACCGCCCGGTCGTCGGCGAGGACCCGGACCTGATCGTGCCGGGCCAGCTGCTGCAGCTCGACTGACTGACCGGCACCGCGCCGGCGACCGTCCGCCCCCGGGGCCGCCACCCGGGGGCGGGGCGGTCCGGTGCGTGGTCCTCCAGGTGAACTACCGGCGAGTAGCCCGGTCACACGGTGAGACAGGGCCATGCCCGGCATGGCCCTGGGGCGCCGTGCCGTTAGGCTCGGGTCGTAACGACCCACATCCGCTTCCGCTAGGAGATGCTTCGTGCCGTCCATTGATGTCGTCGTAGCCCGTGAGATCCTCGACTCTCGCGGCAACCCCACCGTCGAGGTCGAGGTGGGTCTCGACGACGGCAGCACGGGCCGTGCCGCCGTCCCGTCCGGCGCCTCCACCGGTGCCTTCGAGGCCCTGGAACTGCGCGACGGTGACAAGAACCGCTACTTCGGCAAGGGCGTGGAGAAGGCCGTCCTGGCCGTCATCGAGCAGATCGGCCCGGAGCTCGTCGGCTACGACGCCACCGAGCAGCGCCTGATCGACCAGGCCATGCTCGACCTGGACGCCACCCCGGACAAGTCCTCGCTCGGCGCCAACGCCATCCTCGGCGTCTCCCTCGCCGTCGCGCACGCGGCCTCCGAGGCCAGCGACCTGCCGCTGTTCCGCTACCTCGGCGGCCCGAACGCGCACGTCCTGCCCGTGCCGATGATGAACATCCTCAACGGCGGTTCGCACGCGGACTCCAACGTCGACATCCAGGAGTTCATGATCGCTCCGATCGGCGCGGAGTCCTTCTCCGAGGCCGTCCGCTGGGGCGTCGAGGTCTACCACACGCTCAAGGGCGTGCTGAAGGAGCGCGGCCTCTCCACCGGTCTGGGCGACGAGGGCGGCTTCGCGCCGAACCTCGACTCCAACCGTGAGGCGCTCGACCTCATCGTCGAGGCCATCAAGAAGGCCGGCTACACCCCGGGCAAGGACGTCGCGCTCGCCCTGGACGTCGCCGCCTCCGAGTTCCACAACGACGGCGCCTACACCTTCGAGGGCAAGGCGATCTCCTCCGCCGAGCTCATCGACTACTACGCCGAGCTCGTCGCCGCGTACCCGCTCGTCTCCATCGAGGACCCGCTGGACGAGTCCGACTGGGACGGCTGGAAGGCCATGACCGACAAGCTGGGCGACAAGGTGCAGCTGGTCGGCGACGACCTGTTCGTCACCAACCCGGCCCGTCTGGCCCGTGGCATCGAGTCCGGCACCGCCAACGCGCTGCTGGTGAAGGTCAACCAGATCGGCTCGCTCACCGAGACCCTGGACGCCGTCGAGCTCGCCCAGCGCAACGGCTACCGCTGCATGATGTCGCACCGCTCCGGCGAGACCGAGGACGTCACCATCGCCGACCTCGCCGTCGCCACCAACTGCGGCCAGATCAAGACCGGCGCCCCGGCCCGCTCCGAGCGCGTCGCCAAGTACAACCAGCTGCTGCGCATCGAGGAGATCCTCGACGACGCCGCGCAGTACGCCGGCCGCGGCGCGTTCCCGCGGTTCCGCCCCGCGGACCAGTGAGCGCGGCAGGCACGGGGCCTGACGGCCGCTGCTGACAACCGCCGCTGACACACAGCCGCAGGACCGGTGCCCCGGCTCCCACCCCGTAGGGTGGAGCCGGGGCACCGGTGCGAGCAGGAGGGGTACGAGCGATGTGGAAGATCCCGGGACTGGCGGGGCGGCCGCGCTTCACCAGCCGCGCGACCGTGCTCGTGCTCGTCCTCTGCTCCCTGGTGGCGATCCTCGCCTACCCCACCCGCCAGTTCCTGACCCAGCGCTCCGAGATCGCCGACCAGCGGGCCCGCGCCGAGCAGGCCCGCCGGCAGGTGGAGGACCTCCGCCGTGAGCGGGCGCGCTGGCAGGACCCGGAGTACGTGAAGGCGCAGGCCCGGGCCCGGCTGCACTTCGCGATGCCGGGGGAGACGCCGTTCGTCTCGGTCGACCCCTCGCGGTCCGCCGCACCGGGCCCGGACTCCGCCGACGCCCTGCCCTCCGGCCAGGCGAGGGCCGCCAAGCCCTGGTACACCACCGTCCTGGAATCGGTCGACCTGGCCGACCAGGCCCCCGCCCCTCACGAAGACAGCGCCCCATGACCTCTGAACAGCACCCCCAGCCCGCCTCCGACGGCATCACCGCGGAGGCCGACGTCGCCGCCATCGCCGCGCAGCTCGGGCGGGTTCCGCGCGGTCTGCGCGGCGTGGCCCACCGCTGCCCGTGCGGCAACCCGGACGTCGTCGAGACGGCCCCCCGCCTGCCCGACGGCACGCCGTTCCCCACGCTCTACTACCTGACCTGCCCCCGGGCCGCGTCGCTGATCGGCACGCTGGAGGCCGGCGGTGTGATGAAGGACCAGACGGCCCGGCTCGCCGGGGATCCGGAGCTGGCCGCGGCGTACCGGGCCGCGCACGACGACTACATCGCGCGGCGCGACGCCATCGAGGTGCTGGAGGGCTTCCCGAGCGCCGGCGGCATGCCGGACCGGGTGAAGTGCCTGCACGTGCTGGTCGGCCACGCCCTCGCGGCGGGCCCCGGGGTCAACCCGCTCGGCGACGAGGCGATCGGCATGCTGGAGGACTGGTGGGCCAAGGGCCCGTGCGTCTCCCCGGCCGAGGTCGAGGCGGCCGGTGCCCGGGTCGCGAAGAACCGGGCGAAGGCGCAGGACCACACCGCGGTGATCGCGGAGAAGGAGCGCAAGGCCGTCGAGCGCGCGGAGAAGAAGCGCCTGGCGGACGAGGAGGGGGAGAAGTGACCACCACCCGGGTCGCCGCCATCGACTGCGGCACCAACTCCGTCCGGCTGCTGATCGCGGATCTCGACCCGGAGACCGGGCGGATCACCGACCTGGACCGCCGCATGGTCATCAACCGGCTGGGTCAGGGCGTCGACGCCACCGGCCGGCTCCACCCGGACGCGCTGGAGCGCACGTTCGCGGCGTGCCGCGAGTACGCCGGGGTCGTCGCCGCGCACGGCGTCGGTGCGGACCGGATCCGCTTCGTCGCGACGAGCGCCTCGCGCGACGCCGAGAACGCGGCCGAGTTCACCGAGGGCGTCCGCGGCATCCTCGGGGTCTCCCCCGAGGTGGTCAGCGGGGACGAGGAGGCGCGCCTCTCGTTCACCGGCGCGACCAAGGAGCTGACCGGGGAGCCGTTCGCGGCCCCCTACCTGGTCTTCGACCTGGGCGGCGGCTCCACCGAGTTCGTGCTCGGCGGCGCGGAGGTGGAGGCGGCCCGCTCGGTCGACATCGGCTGCGTGCGGATGACCGAGCGGCACTTCGCGGGGTCCGAACTGCCGACGCCGGGCCAGATCGCGGGCGCCAGGGCGGACGTCCGGGCCGCGCTGGACACCGCGGCCGAGACGGTGCCGCTGACCGGGGCCGCCACCCTGGTGGGCCTCGCCGGCACGGTCACCACCGTCGCCGGGATCGTGCTCGGCCTGCCGGCGTACGACTCGGAGCGGATCCACCACGCGCGGCTCACGGTGGAGCAGGTCCGGGAGGTCGCCGGGCAGTTGCTGACCACGACGCACGCGGAGCGGGCGGCGATCCCGGTGATGCACCCCGGCCGGGTCGACGTGATCGCGGCCGGTGCGCTCGTGCTGCTGGAGATCATGGAGCGGACGGGGGCCGCGGAGGTGGTCGTCAGCGAGCACGACATCCTCGACGGCATCGCCTGGAGTATCGCCTCCTGACGGTCGGCGGTCCTTACCGAAACGGCCCCGGAGTGCCTTGGTGGCACCCGGGGCCGCGCGCTGCACGGCGTGTCACGAGAACCTTCGTGAATTTCTTCACATGGCCGACCAGCCTTTCGTCGGACTCCGGGGCCCGGTCCGTCCGATATGTGGGACCAAAGGTCGCCCTCCGTGTCGAACCACCGGATCGCAGGCCCGCCTCGCTGCACGGCGATGGATTCGAAATGACGCTCGGGAACTCGCCCCCTGCCGGGAACGTTGCTGCTCAGCGAGGGCATCGCCCCCCGCGGGCTCACCCCTGCCCGTCCGTCCGCGTGAGCGGACCGCCACACCCCCGAAATGCGGCCGCGCAGTGTAGCAGAGGGTGTCCAGAGGCTTGTGACGGGCCTCACGAAGTGCCGGTCCGAGGGGGGTGGATACTTTCGGATATGAGCACCACGGAGCGTCCTCGCATCCTCATTGTCGGCGGTGGTTACGTCGGCCTGTATGCCGCGATGCGCATCCTCAAGAAGATGCGCTACGGGGAGGCGACCGTCACGGTCGTCGACCCGCGGTCGTACATGACGTACCTGCCCTTCCTTCCCGAGGCGGCCGGCGGCAACGTCGCGCCTCGCAACCTCGTCGCGCCGCTGCGCAGCGCCCTCAAGAAGGCGGAGGTGCTCACCGGTGCTGTCACCGGTGTGGACCACGCCCGCAAGGTCGCCACCATCCAGCCCGCAGCGGGCGAGTCCTACGAGCTGCCCTTCGAGTACCTCGTCGTGGCCACCGGCTCGGTCTCCCGCACGTTCCCGATCCCCGGCCTCGCCGAGCACGGCATCGGCATGAAGACGGTCGAGGAGGCGATCAGCCTCCGCAACCACGTCATGCAGCAGCTCGACAAGGCCGAGTCCACCACGGACGCGGACATCCGGCGCAAGGCCCTGACCTTCGTGGTCGTCGGCGGTGGCTTCGCCGGTGTCGAGACCATCGCCGAGGTCGAGGACATGGCCCGGGACGCGGCGAAGATCTACAAGACCGTCAGCCGCGAGGACATGCGTTTCATCCTCGTCGAGGCGGCCAACCGGATCCTCCCGGAGATGGGCCCGGACCTCGGTCTGTGGACCAAGGAGAAGCTCGAAGAGCGCAACATCGAGATCTACATCGAGACCTCGATGGACTCCTGCGTCGACCAGCACGTGGTGCTGAAGAACGGCGTCGAGGCCGATGCCTCCACCATCGTGTGGACGGCCGGCGTGAAGCCGAACCCGGTCCTGAACCACTTCGGCCTCCCGCTCGGCCCCCGCGGCCACGTGGACACCGCCGCCACCCTCCAGGTGCAGGGCTTCGACTACGTCTGGGCCGCCGGCGACAACGCCCAGGTGCCGGACCTCGCCGTCGGCGAGGGTGCCTGGTGCCCGCCGAACGCCCAGCACGCGGTGCGTCAGGCGCTCGTCCTCGCGGACAACGTGGTCTCCGGCATGCGGGGCTTCCCGCAGAAGGAGTACAAGCACAAGAACCTCGGTGCGGTCGCCGGTCTCGGCCTGCACAAGGGCGTGGCGATCCTCTTCGGCAAGTACAAGCTGAAGGGCCGTCCCGCCTGGTGGTTCCACCGTCTGTACCACGGCAGCCGGGTGCCCACCATGAACCGCAAGGTCCGCGTATTCACCGACTGGACGCTGGCGATGTTCCTCAAGCGCGAGACCGTCGGCCTCGCCGAGATGGAGAAGCCGTTCGAGGCGTTCCAGGAGGCGGCGGCCCCCGCCGCCCGGCCCGCCGTCCCGGCGGCCGCCAAGCCGGCCGAGAAGGAGCTGGCGACCAGCAAGTAGGCGACTGCGACCCGGCCCTGGTGGGCCGGGTATGAGTCGGAGGCCCTCCGCCCGGCAACGACGCCGGACCACGACCTCCGTGGTGCTCAGCCGGCCGTGCGAGTCGGGCGGAGTACAGAAGTGACCGAAGGCCCCCGCCGTAACCGGGCGGGGGCCTTCGGCGTGCCCGGCCGGGGAGGTGCCGGCCGGGGAGGCGTCGGCAGGGGCGTGCGTGCCCCCGCGGGTGCCCTGCGCGGGCTCCGCCGCGGGGGCGCGCCACAGGGCCCCGGCCCCCTCCGTGCGGGGGTGGCCGGGGCCCTGTGGCGCTCCGTCAGTCCGTCTTGATGGCGCCGAGGATGTCGAGCCGCGCCGCCCGGCGGGCGGGCCAGACCGCCGCGACCAGGCCCACCAGCCCGGCCAGTGCCAGGAAGGCCAGGAGCTTGCCGTAGGGCAGCACCGTGCCCAGCCCGGGCAGGCTCGCCTCCATGGTGCCGTTGACCGCCCAGGCGAGGAAGCAGCCGAGCAGGACGCCGATCACCGCGCCGAAGAGCGAGATCACCACCGACTCCAGCCGGACCATCCGCTTGACGCCCCGCCGGTCCAGGCCGATGGCGCGCAGCATGCCGATCTCGCGCTTGCGCTCGAAGACGGACATCGCCAGCGTGTTGACCACGCCGAGCACCGCGACCAGGACGGACATCGCCAGCAGGCCGTACATCAGGTTCAGCATGAAGGTGATGATCTGGCTGAACTCCTCCCGGATGTCCTGCTTGGTCTTCACGTCGATCACCGGGTTGCTGCCGGTCGCGTCCTTGATCGCCGCCCGCAGGCCGGCCGACGGACCGTCCGCGCCCTTCACCAGGATCTGGGTGACGTACGGGTCCTCGGTGTGCCGCAGGACCTCGGCGTTGGCCATCACCACGGGGGAGAGCAGCTCGTTCTTCCGGAACAGCCCGCCCACGGTCACCGTGCCGCTCTGCCCGTCCGGGTACTCGACGGGCAGCGTCGAACCGACGGTCATGCCGTTCTTGCGGGCGGTGTCGCCCTCGACCAGGACCAGGCCCTGCTTCAGCGCGGCGGCCGTGCCGCCCTCCATGTCCAGGGCGACCAGCCGGTCGATCGCGTCCGGGTCCACGCCGCTGATCGCCCGCTCGCGGGCGCCCACCTTCCAGTACACGTCGGTCATCGCGCTCACCGCGGACACCCCGGGCACCTTGGCCACCGCGCCGGCCAGCGCCGGGTCCGGCGAGATGCCGTTGGCCGTCTTGATGCTGTAGTCGGCCCGCATGCCGCTGGTGACGGCGCGGCCCACGGCGTCGTCCACCGACGTGCCGATCACGGTCAGCGAACTCACCAGGGTCAGACCGATGGTGAGGGCCGCGGCGGTCGCCGCCGTACGGCGCGGGTTGCGCACCGCGTTCTGCTGGGCGAGGCGTCCGGCGGTGCCGGCGGTGGCGCGCAGCAGCGGCCCGGCCAGGGCGACCACCGGACGGGAGAGCAGCGGCAGCAGCAGGAAGATGCCGATCAGCGCGACGCCCGCGCCGCCGCCGACGGCCATCCGGCCGGAGTCGCCGCCCAGCGAGGCGCCGTACGCGACCAGGCCCAGACCGCCGCCGGCGATCACGCCGCCGATGCTGTTGCGCACGATCAGGCTCTTCTGGCTCACCGGCTGGTCGCCGCTGCTCATCGCGGCGACCGGGGCGATCCGGGCGGCCCGCAGGGCGGGCAGCACGGCCGACACCACCGTCACCAGCACGCCGGTCAGCAGCGACACGACGACGGTCGCCGGGGCGACCACCAGGCTGCCGGACGGCATGCCGGGGGCCATCGCCCCGAGCAGGGCCTGCATGCCCGCGCCGATGCCCACACCGGTGGCCAGACCGGCGACCGAGGCGATCACGCCGATGAGCAGCGCCTCCACGAGCACCGAGCGGACGACCTGCCCGCGGGCCGCCCCGACGGCCCGCAGCAGGGCGAGCTCCCGGGTGCGCTGGGCGACGAGCATGGTGAAGGTGTTCGCGATGATGAAGACGCCCACGAAGAGCGAGATCGCGGCGAAGGCCAGCAGCGCCGTCTTCATGCCGGACGTGCCCTCGGCGATCTGCTTCGCCTGGGTGTCCGTCAGCTCCTGCCCGGTCCGGGCCTCCATCCGGTCACCGCCGGGGAGGGCGGGGACGGCCTGGGTGAGCAGGGCGCCCTGCGCGACGCCGGGCTTCGCCGTGAGGGCGATGCTGCTGTAGCGGCCGGGGGCGAGCAGCAGCCGCTGGGCGGTGACGTTGTCGAACAGCGTCAGCGAGCTGCCGGAGCCGACCTCGGGGTCGTCGGTGGTGAAGACGCCGACCAGCCGGACGTCGGAGGCGGGCCCGTCGGAGGCGATCCGCACGGTGTCGCCGACCGCGTAGCCGCCCTTGTCGGCGGTCTCCCGGTCGAGGGCGATCTCGCCGGTCCGCTGCGGCCCGTGGCCCCGGGTCATCGGGTACCGCGGGTCCGCGCCGGACGCGTCCGGCAGGTAGTTGGCGCCGCGGGCGCTCCAGCCCTGGCCGATCAGCTCGCCCTTGCGGTCGGCGACGCCGACGAAGCCGGAGACCAGGCCGCGGGCCCGCTCCGTGCCGGGCAGGGCGGCGAGCCGGGCGACCGTGGCGTCGGTGAGCTGGTCCTGCGGCGTGTCGCCGCGCTCCCGGGCCTGGCGGAAGCTGTCCGCGGCCGGATCGGTGATCAGCACGGAGACGTCGGCGTAGCTCTTGGAGTAGCTGTTCTGCAGGGCCTTGCCGAACGTGTCGGAGAAGACCATGGTGCCGGCCACGAAGGCCGTGCCCAGCAGGACGGCGAGCGCCGTCATCAGCAGTCGGCCCTTGTGGGCCAGCACGTTGCGCAGTGCGGTGCGGTACATGGATGCGTCCTGGGGAGGTGGGGTCGGGCGGGCTGCGTACGGAGCGTCAGCTCGTCCGGCCCTTGGCGTCGAAGCGGCGCATCCGGTCCAGCACGGTGTCCGCGGTCGGCGCGAGCAGCTCGTCCACGATCCGTCCGTCGGCGAGGAACACCACGCGGTCGGCGTAGGAGGCGGCGACCGGGTCGTGCGTCACCATCACGACGGTCTGGCCGAGTTCGCGCACGGAGTTGCGCAGGAAGGAGAGGATCTCGGCGCCGGAGCGCGAGTCGAGGTTGCCGGTCGGCTCGTCGGCGAAGACGATCTCCGGGCGGGAGGCCAGGGCCCGGGCGCACGCGACGCGCTGCTGCTGGCCGCCGGAGAGCTGCGACGGGCGGTGCGAGAGCCGGCCGGAGAGGCCGACGGTGTCGACGACCCGGTCGAGCCAGGCGCGGTCGACGGCGGTGCCGGCGATGTCCATCGGCAGCGTGATGTTCTCCAGCGCGGTCAGCGTCGGCAGGAGGTTGAAGGCCTGGAAGACGAAGCCGATCTTGTCCCGGCGGAGCCGGGTGAGCTGCTTGTCGCGCAGCCCCACGAGCTCGGTGTCGCCGATCGTGGCGGACCCCGAAGAGACCGTGTCGAGCCCGGCCATGCAGTGCATCAGCGTCGACTTGCCCGAGCCGGAGGGGCCCATGATCGCGGTGAACTCGCCGCGGCCGAAGGCCACGCTCACGTCGTCCAGGGCGACCACGCGGGTCTCGCCCTCCCCGTAGACCTTGTTCAGGCCTGTCGCTCGGGCGGCCGCCTGGCCGGTGCGGACGGCGGATGCGGTCGTCGTGGTCACGGGAGGGCTCCTGTCGGGAGAGGGGGGCTGACCGTTCGATCCTCCCGTGCGCGATCATGGATATCGTCGCTCCGGCGGACGGTTGCCACGACCCCCGCCAGGCGTACCCGGCCCCCGCGGTCCTCCTCCTCCGGGATGACCCCGACCCCGACCGCCCGGCGTGGCCGGATCGGGGTGCAGGCATGGGTGAATATCGGACAGTTCGTCAGATGGCAAGGAAACATGACAACTTCCGATGCCCGGAACATGCGAAACGGGGATCCGGGAGACTAGGCTCAGGGAAGCCCGAACAGGGGCGCGCGGTTCACGCCCGGGTGGTGGAACGCAGACACGGGCAGCTTAAAACTGCTTGGCCGCGAGGCCGTGCCGGTTCGAGTCCGGCTCCGGGCACCAGCGCACACCTTCGCCGTTCGCAAGATCCTCCTCACGGCGTACGCGCAATGCTTTGCCAAACCATTACCCTGTTTCCGTGGGCAGCGCCGTGCCGCCCCGGAGGGAATGACATGAGAAGCAGCAACCCGGTCTTCTCGCGGGAGGGCTCCTTCACCCGCGACACCGGCTACGCGGGGTTCGGCACCACCCAGCAGCCCCACCCCGGGGCCCAGGGCCCCGGCGCCCCGGCCGGCGGCAGCCCCTACGGCAACAACCCGTACGGCAACAACCCGTACGCCGGCCCCGCGGGCGCCCAGCTGACGGACGAGCAGCTCTCCGAGATGTACCAGGCCCCCTCCGCGGGCCCGCTGCAGACCGGCCGGATGACCATGGACGACGTGGTCGCCCGCACGGCCCTCACGCTCCTCACCCTCGTCGCCGCCGGTGCACTCGCGTGGTTCGCCCTTCCCTCCGACAACTACGGCTTCGCCGTCGGCGCCGCGCTGGCCGCCTTCGTCGTCGGCATGGTCGTCACCTTCAAGCGGAGCGTCAGCCCCCCGCTGATCCTGCTCTACGCCGGCCTGGAGGGCTTCTTCCTCGGCGCGATCACCAAGGTCTTCAACACCATCTGGCCCGGCATCGCCATCCAGGCCGTGCTCGGCACCGCCGTGGTCTTCGGCGCGATGCTCGTCGCCTACAAGAGCGGCCGCATCCGGGTCACCCCGCGCTACACGCGGATCGGCCTGGCCATCGCCATGGGCTTCCTCGGCCTGCTGCTCGTCAACCTCGTGGCCTCCGCCCTCGGCGCCGACATGGGCCTGCGCTCCGGCCCGCTCGGCATCGTGGTCGGCCTCGTCGGCATCGCCCTCGGCGCCTTCTTCCTCTCGCTGGACTTCGCCCAGATCGAGGAGGCCATCCGTTACGGCGCCCCGCAGGAGGAGGCCTGGCGGGCCGCCTTCGGGCTCACCCTGTCGCTGGTCTGGATCTACCTGGAGATGCTGCGTCTGATCGCCATCCTCCGCGGCGACGACTGACCGGCACCGCACGCACGACGGTCCGGCCCCGGGAGCACGCGCTCCCGGGGCCGGACCCGTTCCGGGGCCGATACGCTCCCCGCATGTCCGATGCGCACCCCCCGGTGGCCGCCCGCCCGGCCGACCCCGAAGCCGTCCCGCAGATCGCTCCGCAGGCCTCCCTGCTGGACGCCGTCGAGCGCCTGGCCGACCGGTTCCGCTCGATGCCGCAGAGCCGGCTGCTCGCCGCCGTGCCCGGCCACGCCTCCCGCGCGGCGGCCGTCCTGGCCCTCGTCCGCGGGTTCGCCGCGACCGCGCTCGCCCTGGAGGGCGAGCCGCCGCGCGCGGTGCCGGACGCCGGCGCCTTCGCCGTGGGCGACCAGCTCGCGGTGGCGGGGCACGACCTCGCCGCCGCCGCGGCGGGCCGCCCCGAGGTGCTCGCGGAGGCCCTGGCAGCCGTCGCGGCGGCCGACGCCCTCACCGCCTGACACCCCCCGCACCCGCCCGGCCGGCCGCGCGCCGACGCCGGCCGGTGCCGCGGACGGAGACGGACGGAGACGGACGGAGACGGCCGAGGGCCGGTCGGGCGCGCAGCCCCGGGGCCGCCCGACCGGCCCTCGGCCGGTGTCCTGCTGGGTCGTGCTGGGTCGTGCGCTGGTGTCAGATGCTCGCGACCACGCGGTCGGCGAGCACGTACACCGCCTCCTCGTCCGTCGAGAAGGTCAGCGAGTACGAGCCGGAGAACCGGGAGCCGCCGAGCAGCCGCACGTCCTCACCGGCCCGGACGGCGTCGATCAGCCGGTAGGCCGCCTCCCGGTCGCCGGGGGCCACGCACAGCGAGGTGCCGTCGGCGAAGGCGTACACGTCGAGCGTGCCGAGCGGGCCCGGGCGGACGTCGGTGAGCGCGATCCGCTCGTCGGCGAGCACGGTGAGCCGGGTGTCCGTCCACTCGCGGGACGGCGTCTGGCTGGGCACGAAGTCGGGGTGCGACGGGTGGCGGCGCGGGTCCGGTGCGGTGGCCGGCTCGGCCTCGGCGTCCAGCAGGCCGGACTCCAGGCCGGTGGCGAGCAGGTCGGCCTCGCGGCGGGCCCGGGCGTCACCGCCGGCCTCGGAGGGCAGCGGTGCGCCGCCGCCCTGGGAGGGGTGGCCGGGTCGCAGGCCGCCCTCGGCGGGGCCGTCCTTGGCGATGTCCTCCAGCGCGTTGCGCAGCGCCTCGCCGAAGCCCGGGTCCATCGAACCCGCGTTGTCGGCGGCGCTCTCCGGGCCGGTCGGCCGCGGGAAGAACAGCGGCCACTCCTCGCCCACGCTCAGGAACGGCCCGTCGAACAGCGGGGAGTCCTCCGCGGCGCGCGCCTCCTGCTCGGCCCAGAACGCCCGGGCCTCGGTGATCTCCCGCTCCCTGTCGGCCGCGAGCGCCTCGGTGACCGCCCGGCGTATCGAGGCCTCGTCGACCGTGGCCGACGCCGCGACCGGTGACGTGTGCCGGGCCTCCAGGCGGCGCGACAACGCGCGGACCTGGAGCAGCACAGCGGTGGCGACGGCGATCAGGATCAGCAGCAGAGAGATGTAGACGACGCTCACGGAATGTACTCCTTGCGCGGAGTGGAACGGGGGTGCACATCCACAGTGCCGCATGCGGGCGGTTTGCTGCAGTGGCTGATGTCCCCTTCATGCCGGACTTCCGCACTTGTCCCCAAATTGTTAGGTACAGCCCTTATACGCAGCGCAGTCGAGCAATTCCGCTGCGTCGACGAAACGGCCCGGAAATGCAAAATCGAGGGCCGGATCGCCTTTCGGGTGTGATCCGGCCCTCAATTACGGAGTGTCACTCCGAACGGGTGGTGCGAGCAGTGTCACGCCCCCGCCCACGGTTCGGTGTCGGTGGGCGTGGCCCGGTGTCGTGGTTCAGCTGAGGCGTTCGATGACCATGGCCATGCCCTGGCCGCCGCCGACGCACATGGTCTCCAGGCCGTACTGCTTGTCGTGCCACTGGAGGGAGTTGATCAG
>NZ_BPRL01000088.1:0-33421 GCF_045862635.1 Kitasatospora sp. NE20-6 | reverse complement strand
GCAGCGGTCCGAGCCTCTACCAGGTCGTCCGCGAGCTGCAGTTGATCCTCGCCACCTGGGCCGGCGCCTGCCCCACCTGCCACCGCGACATACCCACACCCATACGGACCTGACCAAGCCCTACTAGTTGGTGCCGGCGGTCAGCTCGCTGAACAGCTTGTTCGCCGACTCGGAGGCGAACTGGCGCCGGAGCTCGGCGCGCGCGATCTGCTTCTTGAACTCGCCTTCGTAGCCGGTGAATCCGGCGTTGTGCATGGTGTCGGTGATCCACGTCGCGAACGCCTGGTAGTTCCAGACGTGCGGCAGGCAGGTCTGCGAGTAGCTGTCGAGGAGGCTGGAGTCGCCCTCCTCGGCCCGGCGGATCACCGCGCGGGCGAAGACCTCGGTGTCGTGCAGGGCGAGGTGGATGCCCTTGGCGCTCATCGGCGGCACGATGTGCGCGGCGTCGCCGAGGAGGTAGAGCCTGCCGTAGCTCATCGGGTCGAACACCACGCTGCGCAGCGGAACGATCTGCTTGGACAGGATCTCGCCGCGCGAGGGCGGAGTGCCGAAGCGGGCCTCCAGCTCGCTCCAGATGCGCTCGTCCGGCCACCGTTCGGGGGTGTCGTCGACCGCGCACTGCAGGTAGATGCGGCTGGCTCCGGGGCCGCGGGGGATCATCCCGGCCAGGCCAAGTTCGTGGATCGCCATGCCCGAGGGCCTGGTCTCGGTGGCGGCCAGGACGCTGAGCCAGGAGTAGCCGTACTCGTGGGAGTACTCGGTCAGCGCGGAGGCGGGGACGGAGCGGCGGGCGATGCCGTGGAAACCGTCGCAGCCGGCGATGAAGTCGCAGTCGACGGCTCGCGCCGCGCCGTCGGCCTCCTGGTAGCGCACCACGGGGCGGCCCTGGGTGAGGTTCTCCAGGGCGACGTCCCCGGCTTCGAATCGCAGGTCACCGCCCTCGCGCAGGAAGACCTCGGTGAGGTTGCGCACCAGGACCTGCTGCGGGCAGTACAGGCTCTCGTCGTTGTCATCGTCCACGTCGATCGGCATCGCGTGGCCGTCGATGTAGAAGCCGCCCTCGCTGTGCGGGATCGGGTCGCCCGCCAGGACTTCCTCCAGGCCCCACTCGCGGAACAGGCGCACTCCGAAGGTGTCGATCGTTCCGGCGCGCTGGCGCTTCTCGACGTAGGCGCGAGGATGCTTCTCCAGCACGATGCAGTCGACGCCGTTGCGCAGCAGGAAGTTGCCGAGGGTCAGACCGGCGACGCCGGCCCCGATGATGACGACGGCCGTGTCGTCGCGTGTCTCAGTCATGTGTGCGGGCCTTTCGTGATCCGTGCAGTGGTCGGTACGCGCCGAGGGCGTACACCGCGGCGCCGGCCGTGCGGGCCGGCGCCCGCTCGGTCTCCACTGTGAAAGGCACGGCAGGCTGTGAACCACTGGTAAGTGGGCACCCGATACCGGAAACCCGCCAAGCTGGTTCGGGCCACGCCCACCACGCCCACCACGCTCACCACGCGCCCACCACGCGCTCAACCGGCGCACATAGGGCGCACGGCCGAAGCGACAGCTAGTGCGTGCGGATGCGAAGGCCGGCCTGGTAGCGGCCCGGTGTCTGGCCGATGACCTCGGTGAAGGCGTCGATGAAGGTGGACGGGTTGGACCAGCCGCACGTCACCGCGGTCTCCGTCACCGTCATCCCGTCGGTCAGGTGCGCCAGGGCGTGGTGGATGCGCAGGGTGGTCCGCCAGCGGTGGAAGCTCATGCTCAGCTCGGTGTGGAACAAGCGGCTGAGCGTGCGCTCGCTGGCCCCCACCGCCCGGCCCAGCTCGGCCAGGGTGGCAGGCCGGGCGGGATCCGCGCGCAGCAGATCGGTGGCGGCGCGCAGCCGGTCGTCACTGGCTTCGGGAAGGTGCAGGGAGGTCTCGGCCGCGTCGGCCAACTCGTCCACGATCACGCCGAGAAGACGCCGGTGGGCGCCGGCCCGCCTTTCCGGTTCGCCGGTGAGCGCCAGGAGGGCCTCGCGCAGCAGCGGGCTCACCGAGAAGACGCTGGGGTGACCGACGAGGTCGGCGCACAGGTCCAGCGGCACGGACACCAGCCGTACATCGGTCTGGCCGTAGAAGCGGTGCGAGTGCGCGAAGCGCGGGGGCGTCCAGGTGATCCGGTCCGCCGGGGCGACCCACGTGCCGCGCTCCGTCGCCGTGGCCAGCGTGCCGGCGGCGGCGTAGACCAGTTGGCCCTGGACATGGCTGTGCGGGGCGAGCTGGAAGCCGTGCGGCAGCCAGGCACCGCCCTGCAGAATCGGATCATCTGCCTCGGCGGGCGCCGGCGAAGGTTGGCGGGTTGTCGGCATCGGGCGTCAGTTTACCGGTGGTCGCGGAGGGAGCGCCACGCCGACAGTGGTCACATGACCACGATGAAGCTCCCAGCCGGCCCGCAGGGCGGGTAGCGATGGCATCCCGGATCCAGCGCCCCCGCAAGCGACGGATGCTGTCGCTGACCGTGCAGGGCAGCGAACAGCCCAGTCCGCATTTCATGACCGTCACGCTGGGCGGCGAGGACGTCCGGCACCTGGAGCAGTCAGGCTTCGACCAGGCAGGACGGCTGTTCTTCGCCGACCCCGACGACGACACCACGGAGGTGTTCCTGCCCACCAGCGAGCGGTGGATTCTCCAGCTCACGCTCCAGGGCGGCAAGCAGCGGCCGCGGGTCAGAACCTACTCGATCCGGCGCTTCCGGCCCGAGGCATCGGCGTTCGACATCGAGATCTCCCTCCGCGCGGTCGACACCGCCGGCGCGGCTGCCCCAGGCACCCGATGGGCACGGGCCGCCGAGCCCGGCACCGAGGTCGCCTTCCTCGACGAGGGACACAGCTACGCGCCCGCCCCCGGCGCCGTCTGGCAGCTCCTGGTCGGCGACGAGAGCGCCCTTCCGGCGATCCTCGCCGTCCTGGAGCAGTCCGCGGCGAACCTGCCCGCCGAGGTCTTCCTGGAAGTCCCGTCACCCGAGGACATCCGCAGCGACATCAAGGCACCGCCGGGCAGCATCGTCCACTGGCTGCCCCGCACCGACACGGGCGCGAAGCCCGGCACCCTCGCCCTGGACACGGTGAAACAAGCCCGCCTTCCCGAGGGGCGCTTCTACACCTTCACGGCCGGCGAATCCTCGCTGGCCACCGGGTCACCGGGATCCGCCGTCACCTGGTCGGCGAACGGGGCGTGGCGAAGTCCGACATCGCCTTCCGCGGCTACTTCAGCCACGGCCGCGCCGGCCTCTGACCCTTCGTCACGAAGCCCCGGCGGGACCTCCCGCCCCGGTCCGGGCGGCGTGCTCGGCCGGGAACCACACCTGCAGCTGCTCGGCGATGGCCATCCGGAACCGGTGCAGCGCGGCGAAGGCCGAACTGCTGAGCCACGCCCTGGACGGCCGCCAGGAACGACAGGAGCGGATCAAGGACCTGCTGCGCGCGGCCGGAATCCCGGAGAGCGAGCTGTCGAACGGGAAGCTCAAGATGCCCGGGTACGGCGACATCGTTCACACGGCCGGCACGCTTACATCCCTCTACGTCCCTCGGCGGGGCACGCGCTGAGCTGTTCCGGAGCGCTTGCAGTCCTCCCGCGCACGGCGACCTGAACGGCACCCTCGTGTTCCCGGACCGCGAGATCATGGCCACCGACGGCGATGTCAGTTGGGTCAGGTGCACCGGCTCGGTCAAAGCGGCGCCAGCCATCACCTCAAGGACGATCGACATGACCGAGGCTGCCTTCACCCTGCACACCGCCCGCGCCCCGTACTGAACAAGGCCGCCCGTCCTGCCCGCCTGTCCTGGCCGCCCGCCGTGCCCGGCCGCGGCCTCACCACCCTCACCCGATGGCGTGCCCGAGCCGCGACCGACTGGACCGCCTACCTCCAGGCCCGGGCCACCAGCCGGGCACCGGGAGACGATACGACCGGGCCCTGATGGCCTGGCTGTTGCCCCCGCTCCGTTCCTTCTCCAGGTCAGGCACCGTTTTCAAGGGCTCCGGGATTGTCCGTCACCTTCCTCACCGGAGCACGACGGTGACGCCCTTCTTGCGCAGGAGGTTCACGGTCTCCTCGAAGTAGGACAGGCCGCCGAGGTGGTGCAGGATGTGTCCGGCGAGGGCGTGGCGGGTGATGTCGGCGTGGTGCCAGACGAGGGTGAACGGGGGGACGACGGAGAACCCGCCGCACAGGCAGTCCTCCACCGAGTCCAGGCATGTGCCGTAGTTGGTGCCGGGGCCGAGCAGGGCTTCGCCGAGCGCCAGGAGCAAGCCGGCCCTGTCGGTGACGTGCTGTCCGTCCAGGTGGTACGTCCCGCCGGAGAGGCCCTCCACCCTGTACGGGCCGACGTCGGTGAGGTTCAGCCACTCGGACCGGCCTTTGGCGTCGAACTGTGCCCACCGGTTGGGTCGGGTGGGAACGCCGTCGAACCAGATCTCCCAGACCGGGCGGGCGGCGAGAGTGGGGCGGTCGTCACCGGGGTCGGTGAGGGTGACGTCGATCAGGGCTCCGCCGAGGACGGACGGGCGTGCCTCGACGGTGTGCAGGTCGAGGCGGTACCCGATCATCGTCCGGCCGTGGCGGTCGAGGCGCCGGAGCGTGATCTGGTCGCCCTTCTGCGGAAGAGGACGGCACAGCAGGGCCAGCAGCGGTGCGGTGGGTTCGCAGCCGATCAGGTGCACGGGCCGGGTGGGTCGCCGCGGGCGCGGGGTGAGCAGGCCGTCGATGGAACGGCAACTGTCCGAGGGGCTGACCCCGTGGATCGAGGGGAACCACAGGTCGAACCGCGGGTTCGAGGGCAGCCGCTTGCTGCCCCAGTGGTCGTCCTCCCTGACGCCGGTGCCCACGACGATGTCGATGAGGCCGGGGTCGCCGGGCGTGGGCCACCGGGCCAGGACAGTCGTGTCCTCCAGGTCCCAGAAGCGGGCCGGCCCGTCGTTCGAGGGATCCACAGGCTCGATCGAGAGCATTCCGTCCCCCAGCAGCCGCACCGGTTCGGCGCCGGCCACCACGGCCCGGGCCAGAAGGCTCTCGCGCGGGCAGCCGCGCAGCGTCAGGACCTCTCGCGGCAGCGGAGGCGGGTCCATGAACAGGCCCTCGACCTCCGCGCACCGCCCCCACAGCACGTCCTCCTCCTCACCGTGGATGTCCTCCCGCACCAGGAGATACCGGACCGGGAAGTCCCGCTCCCACCCCGCACGTTCCTCGGACCGCACGCTTCTCCCTTGCTACCAGGCTGTCTTGGCGCACTCACCCTACGGTTCGCCGACGCCGACGCCCTCCGAATATCGCGTGTGCGGAATGACGCTCCCCGCCAGTCGGGGCGGACTTTCGGGCAGCGCTCTTCTTGGCGGTGGTCGGCGGCCCGGTGACGGCCGGGCGCTTGGGGGCGGTCCGCTTCGCCGCGGCGGGGGAGCCGGCAGCGGTGCAGGCCGTGGTCGTGCCGGTGGTGGGGGAGCCCTTGGGGGCCTTGGCCGTGGCCGGGCAGCTTCTTCGCACCGGAGGTCAGGTCCTTGAAGCCTTGGCCGGGCCGGAAGCGGGGCACGGTGGTCTTCTTGACTTGCGTGCGCACGCGCTCGCCGGTCTGCGGGTTACGGGCCAAGCGGCCGGGGCGCTGCGCCTTCTCCCAGGTGTCGAACCCGGTGACCTGGACCCGTTCTTCGGCCACGACCACGCGCACAGGATTTCCTGGTGCGGTGGGTTTGGTGGGTCGGTGGGTCGGTGGGTCAGTGCGTCAGGGGCGGATGAGGCCGGTGCGGAAGGCGAGGGCGACGAGTTGGGCGCGGTCACGACTGTCGGTCTTGGCGAGGGCCCGCTGGACGTGGGTGCGGACGGTCGGGTAGCTGACGGTGAGGCGTTCGGCGATCTCGTGGTTGGACAGGCCGTGGGCGACCAGGAGGGTGATCTCCCGTTCACGTGGGGTGAGGTCGGCCAGGGTGCTCCGGTCGGGTGCTGCGGGTGGTTGGGGGGCCTCCAGGAAGGTTGCGATGAGGGAGCGGGTGGCGGCCGGGGAGAGGAGGGCGTCGCCGGCGGCGACGGTGCGGATCGCGTCGAGGAGGGTGTCGGGGTCGGCGTCCTTGCCGAGGAATCCGCTGGCGCCGGCGCGCAGGGCACGGGCGACGTACTCGTCGGTCTCGAAGGTGGTGAGGATCAGGACGCGGGTGCCGGTCAGATCGGGGTCGGCGCAGATGGTCTCGGTGGCGGCCAGTCCGTCGGTGCCGGGCATGCGGATGTCCATGAGCACCACGTCGGGTCGCAGCGCCCGGGTCTGTTCGACGGCTCTGGCGCCGTCCGCGGCCTCGCCGACGACGGTGAAGTCCCCGGTGGAGTCGATGAGCATCCGGAAGGTGGCCCGCAGCAGGGCCTGGTCGTCGACGAGCAGCACGGTCACGGTCACGGGCGCATCTCCGGGCGGTCGTCGGGGAGCAGGGGCAGCTGAGCGGTGACGGCGAAGCCGCCGCCGCGGCGTGGTCCGGCGTTCAGTCGGCCGCCGATCAGCTGGGCGCGTTCGGTCATGCCGATCAGCCCGAAGCCGGAGGGGCCTTCGCCGGCAGTCGCAGGGCGGCCGGCGTCACCTGGTGGGGTCGGGCCGTCGTCGGTGATGGTGACGGTCAGGTGACCGGGGCCGTAGGCGAGGGTGACCCGGGCGGTGTCGGTGGCGGCGTGCTTGGCGGTGTTGGTGAGCGCCTCCTGGACGATCCGGTAGGCAGTGAGCGCCACGCCGGAGGTGAGCGGCACCGGGGCCCCGGTGGTGGTGAGGTCGACGTGCAGGCCGGTGACGGCGAACGACCGGACGAGGTCGGGCAGGTCGTCCACACCGGGAGCGGGTCGCAGGGGCGAGTCGTCCTCATCTGCGTCGCGGAGCACCCCGACGGTCGCCTTGAGTTCGCGCAGGGCCGAGGCGGTGGTGCCGGAGAGTTCGTCCAGGACGTTCTGGACCCGGGGGTCGGGGTGGGAACGGGCCAGGTAGGCGGCGGTGCCGGCCTGGGCGTTGGCGAGAGCGAGGTGGTGGGCGACCACGTCGTGGAGTTCGCGGGCGATCCGGATGCGTTCCTCGGCGACCCGGTGGCGGGCCTCCTCCTCGCGGGTGCGTTCGGCCTCCACGGCTCGGGCCTCCACGGCTTCGACGTAGGCGCGGCGTAGCCGCAGGTTGCCGCCCAGCAGGGGCATCAGCATCAGCCACGCGGCCGGGTTGAGTGTTTTCAGGACCAGGAAGTCGCTGGTCGGGGCGACCAGCAGGGCGGCGGCGACCTGGGCGGCCGTGGTGGCCGCCGCCCAGCGGAACGCGGTGCGGCGGTTGTCCTCGAGCGCGGTCCAGTACAGGGCGAACATGAGCGGCCCGAGGGTCAGCGGGGTCGGCAGGAAGCCCAGGAGCGTGGCGGCGGTGGTACAGGCGGCGGTGGTCGCAAGGACCGCGGTGGGGTGGCGGCGCCGGGCAAGCAGTGCCAGGCAGCCGACCGTGGCGAGCACGGCGCCCGCCACCTGGTAGCCGGCCTCGCCGGGGTGTGCGGTGGTGTAGACGCTGCCCGTCGCGGTGACGGCGGACAGGAAGCCCAGGAGGACGGCGTCGGCGGCGAGCGGCCTGCGGCGCGTGAAGGACCGCCAGCGCTGCGTCAACGGCCTGCCGGTCATCGTGGTCCTCCTGGGCTCGTGCTCCATCGTCACTCCGGTCCGGTGGTGATACGTGGGCCGGGTCCGTCCGTGTCAGCCGACACGGACGGACCCGGTACCCCGGTCGGCGTACTCACACGCCGGCCGTCTCACGTTCGGGCTCCTCGGTGCCGGGCGACGGGAGGGGTTCCACACGCCGGTCCAGGGACTCGCCCTCCACGTCGACCCTGGGCAGGATCTTGGCCAGCGGGCGCGGCAGCCACCAGGCGGCCTTTCCGAGCAGCGCGAGGACGGCGGGCACGAAGGCCATCCGGATCACGATCGCGTCGAAGAGTACGGCGACGGCCAGGCCGAACCCGATCGTCTTGATCATGGATTCCTGGGCGGTGACGAACCCGGCGAACACCGACATCATGATCAGCGCCGCCGCGACGACGACCCGTCCGCTGGCCCGGAAGCCGCTGACCACGGCCTGCTTCGGGTCCTCGCCGTGGACGTGCGCCTCACGGATCCGGGAGACCAGAAAGACCTCGTAGTCCATCGCCAGGCCGAAGACGATCCCGACCAGGAAGATCGGCATCATGCTCATGATCGGCCCCGGCTGCTCGACGCCGAGCAGGTTCGCTCCCCAGCCCCACTGGAAGACCGCCACCACCGCGCCGAGCGAGGCCAGGACGGAGAGCAGGAACCCGGCGGCGGCTTTGAGCGGGACCAGCACCGACCGGAAGACGACCATCAGCAGGAGGACGGCCAGGCCGATGATCAGGCCGAGGTAGGGCAGCAGCGCGTTCTGGATCTTTTGGGCCATGTCGATGTTGAGTGCGGTGGTGCCGGTGACCTCGAAGGTCGCGCCGGTGCCCGATCCGGTGTCCGCGCGGTCGTCGCGGATCCGGTGCACCAGGTCGACGGTGGCCTTGTCGGTCGGGCTGGTCGCCGGGACGACGGACAGCACCGCGGTGTCGCCGGCCGGGTTGAAGCGGGCCGGGGAGACCGAGACCACGCCGTCGGTGTGGGCGAGCCGTCGGCCGATCTCGGCGACCGTGGTCTTCGGGCTGTCCGCGCCCTGGGCGTCGACGACGATCGTCAGCGGGCCGTTGAACCCCGGGCCGAAGCCCTCGGCGAGCGCATCGTAGGCGCGGCGTTCGGTGCTGGAGACCGGCTTGGACTCGGCGCCCGGCATGCCGAGCTGCAGGCCGAGGACGGGCACGGCGAGCGCGCCCAGGCCGATTGCCGACAGCAGCAGCACCGGCAGCGGGCGACGGGTGACGAACCGGGCCCACCGGCTGGAGCCGTTGGGCTTCCCGGGCGTGGCGGCGTCTTCGACGGCGATACCCGTGACGGCGTGGTCGGCGGCTTCGCGGGCGGCCGCGCGGCGGGCGCGGCGGTTCCCGGCGCCCAGCTTCACGGCTCGCTTCTTCGCGGCCTTCGCCGCCCGGCGCGGCTTCCTCGGCAGGACGGCGTCGGGCCAGTGACCGAGCAGCGCGGGCACCAGGGTGAGGGCGACCAGGACACTGACGCCGACCGCGCCGGCGGCGGCGAAGCCCATGCTGGTCAGGGCGGGGATACCGACGACGTACAGGCCGGCCAGGGCGATGATGACGGTCAGGCCGGCGAACACCACGGCCGAGCCGGCGGTGCCCACCGCGACCCCGGCGGCCTCGCGGGCGCTGCGGCCCCTGGCGCGTTCCTCGCGGTAGCGGGAGACGATGAACAACGCGTAGTCGATGCCGACCGCCAGGCCCAGCATCGAGGCCAGCGAACCGGAGGACGAGGAGAACCCGAAGACGCTCGCCAAGGCGGTGATCGCCAGGACGGATGCGCCGACCCCGACCACGGCCGACAGCAGCGGCAGCCCTGCGGCCACCATCGAACCGAAGGTGATCACCAGCACGACGGCGGCGACGGCTGTGCCGATGCCCTCGGCGGCCCCGCCGGCCTCTACCTGGTCACCGAGCGCGTCGCCGCCCACCTCCACGGTCATGCCGGTGGCGCGTGCCTGGTCGATGGCGGCCTGCACGGGCTGCTTCTCCGCGTCGGTCAGGTCGTTCGCGGCCTCCTTGAAGGTCACGGTCGTATAGGCGGTGGTGCCGTCCTTGCTGACCGCGCCGGCCGTGAAGGGGTCCACCGCGGCGGCGACCGTGCTCGCGTGCCCCGCCTCGTCGACGGTCCTCTCGATGACCGCCCGGTTGTCGGAGGCGGTCACCTGCCGGCCCTCGGGGGCGACGAAGACGATCGTCGCCCTGGCCCCGTCGGCGGCGGCCTGCGGGAACCGCTCGGACATCAGGTCGTAGGCCTGCTGGGACTCGATGCCCGGCATGACCGTCGGCTTGTCGCCGGCCGGGGGAGCCGTTACGGCTCCCACACCGACCCCGACCAGCACCACCCCCCACAGGAGTGAGACCAGCCAGCGCGCTCTGAAGGCCCCACGGCCCAGACGGTAAAGGAGAGTAGCCACGGTGGTCGTGCCCTTCGCTTCCTGTTCTCGGGTACTTTCCAACCGTCCCCTGAACAGGCCCCCCGGCGCGTCATGCATCTGCTGGCACTTCGCACTACTGCCCAGGCAGTACTCCCTCGCTGCCGGTACGTACCAGGCAGTGGACCCACTCGGACAGAGCCTGTCCGCGCGCGGAGTGGTAAGAGCAGTTGAACCTTCAGTGCGGAGTGCTGGCGCCCAGGTCGAGGCCGAAGGCACGGCCCTCGGCTGCCTCCGCCTCGTGGCGGGCCGGGCGAAATCCCATGAAGGCGACGAAGCCTGCGAAGACGAACCACTCCAGTGTGTAGCCGAGGCTTTGGAATGCCCGCAGGTTCAGGCCGTCGCCGCTCCGGGGCTGCAGGGATGCCAGGGACATGAGGCCGGTGGGTGCGGTGTCTGCTGCGACCCAGCCGTCGTGCACGGCGTACGGAAGGATGTTGACCGGCGCAGCGCGGGTGAGCGTGCCCAGTTGGCCCGGTGGCAGGGGTACTGCGTGCTGGGCCGCGGCCTTCTCCTTGAAGCGGCCGAGCTGCCATGAGCCGAGCCGGAGGCAGACGGCGACGGCCGCCAGTGCGAGGAGGATGCCGGCCGGCCGGCGTGGGGTGAGGAGGAACCGGTGCAAGGGTGTCACCGTGGCCGTTCGTCGTGCGCCGACCGCTGTGGAATCGCCTGGTCGGCTGCAGGGCTCGTGCGCGTGGGCGCGGCGGCCCGGCCGTCTTCAGGGAGCCGGGGGCCGGAGGGCGGAGAGGAGGGTCGCGTCGAGGGCTTCGAGTGCTTCTTCGGAGGTGAACTGACCGGCTTCGACCTGGTCGCCGGCGGCTTGGACCAGGGCGTAGACGGTGCTGACGAGCCAGTGGGAGGGGAGGTCGTCGCGGAATGCTCCTTCCTGCCGTCCCCGGATGATGAGGCGTTCCATCGTCGACAGGATGCCGACGTGATGGTGGTGGACCGCTTCCGCCGGCAGGGCCCGGCGGGCGGCGTGCAGCATGCGCAGGTTGCGGTCGAGCAGCTGCCAGGAGGATCGGATGAAGGCCCGGAGTCTGTGGTCGGCGGGTCCTTCGTCGAGGTCGGTGGCGTCCAGAACGGTGGCCACCTCGGCGAGGGCGCGCTCCATCAGTTCGCCGAGGAGCGCCTCCCGTGAGGAGAAGTGGCCGTACAGGGTGACTCGGCCGACCCCGGCTGCTGCGGCGATCTCGGTCATGCTGGCGTTGGGGTTCCTGCCGAAGCACGTGGTGGCTGCGGCGAGGATCGCGGTGATGTTGCGCTCGGCGTCGGCCCGACGGGGGTGGTGGGCGGATGTGCCCCGTCGGGCCTTCGCGGAGCCGTTCTGCTGTGCGGAGTCCATGGACGGAGTCTAGGGATCGTCGGTGGTCCGTCTCAGTGGACGTGCACGCCCTCGGGGAGGTCGGGCTTTCCCCGGGGGATCACGGCCAGGGCGATGGCCGAGGCCACTGCCGCGGCGATGGCCAGGGCGGTGTAGGCGGCGGGGAAGCCGGCTGCCGAGTGCCGGGCGATGCCGGTGGCGGCGACGGTCGAGACGACGGCCACGCCGACGGCGCCGCCGACCTCGTGGAAGGTGTTCACCACGCCGGAGGCGATGCCTGCCTCCTGGTGGGAGACGAAGCCCAGCGCCGTGGTGGTCGCGGACACGAAGACGGGGATGATGCCCACGGCTCCGACGGCCAGGCCCAGGACGGTGCCGGCGGTGCTGTCGGAGGTGGCGAGTACGAGGCTGCCGCATCCCGAGACGACCAGGCCGCCGGCGGCCACCAGCCGGGTGCCGGCGTGGGCGATGAGGTGACCGGCGAGGTGGGCGCCGACCGCGGTGGCGACGGCGACGGGCAGAAGGAGTGCTCCGGTGGACAGGGCGGAGAGCTCCTGCACGTCCTGGAGGTACAGCGAACCGAGGAAGACGGACCCGAGCAGCAGGCCGGTGGCGATCAGCATCAGGAACGAGCCCGCGGCGACCGGGCGCTTGGCGAGGATGCGCAGGTCCATGAGTGGTGCGGAGGTCTTGCGCTCCACGACGGTGAAGGCGGTGCAGAGGACGGCGGAGCCGATCAGGGGCACCAGTGTGGCCGTCGAACTCCAGCCTGCGTCACCGGCCTTGATCAGGCCGTAGATGAGCGAGCCGGTGGCGGCCGTGACCAGGACGGCGCCGGGCAGGTCGATCCGGCGGCCGCCGTGTGAGCTCGAGGCGGGAAGCAGCCGGGGAAGGGTGAGGAGGATCCCCAGGCCCACCGGGACGTTGATGAAGAACACCCAGCTCCAGCCGGGGCCCGCGGTGAGGACGCCGCCGAGCATCGCTCCGACCGCGAATCCGATGCCGCCGAGCATGGCCCAGATGCCCAGCGCCTTGTTCCGCTCCGGGCCGTGGAACGTGCGGGTGATGGTGGCGAGCGCGGCCGGTGACAGCAGTGCCGCACCGACGCCCTGGGCGAGGCGGCCGCCGATCAGGACGGGGGCGTTCTCGGCCAGACCGGTCACGAGCGAGGCGCTCGTGAACAGGACGAGGCCGGTGGTCAGGAGGCGCCGGGCACCGAAGGCGTCGGCCAGGCGGCCGCCGAGGAGCATCAGCCCGCCGAAGCAGAGCGTGTAGGCCGTGACGGCCCAGGTGAGGGTTGCGCGGGTCAGCCGGAGATCGGCTCCGATGCCGGGGAGCGCAACGTTGATCACGGTGACGTCCACGATCAGCATGAACTGGGAGAGGCACAGCAGTGTGAGTAGCGTCCAGCGCTTCGGGTCGGCGGTTGGCCCGGGATGGGTTCCGGCGGAGGCGTGCGTGGCGTGAGCCATGGGACGAGCTCCTATCTCGTACATGGGTGTACGAGATATGGATACCGCAAAACGGCTAAGTTGAACAGCCGTGTATGAGTTACTCTCCCTCCGTAGAGTCCGCCCGGGGTTGTCCGGGCAGCTCGAAGTGCCTCCAGAGGGAGGGTCGTCGCACGGAGGCGGACTGTCCGGGCAGGCACCCCGATCTCAGGCAGTTCCACGAACTCGACCCCCTCGGCCCGAACCGCTTCGGTGTCAGTGGCCACGGTTACCGTCTCCTGGATGGAACAGGAACTTGCCAAGCGCTTCGATCCTCTGCCCGGACGGGTCGGCCACGTGGCCGGCATCGAGTCACTCACACTCGACGGGTGCCGCTACTACTTCGGCTTCGACTACAAGAGCGACCTCGTTGTCTCACCGCTGATTGACGACCCGGACGCGATGGCGGCATTCGCAGCCGAGCACATGAGGCAGACCGACGGCAGACACGGCGAGGCCTACTGGGCAGACCTCGTCGCCGACGCAGTCGAGACGTCAGAGCTTGTCCGGGAGGACACAGCGCGGGAGTTCACCACAAGGAGCCTGCGCGCCGACCTGCCGAATCCCGGGAGTCACCTGCTCTACCTGCTGGACGCGGCCAGCGAGTGGGACGGCTCGTTCACCCTGCCATCGGATGCTCGGCAGGCTTACACACGACTGGGGTTCGACGAGGACGACTTCCCCGGGGGCATCGGCGAATGCCTGCAGGCCATCCTGGAGGACGGGGCGGACAGCCGCCCGGACGAGCGGACAGTTGTCCGCTGCTACCTCACGTCGGTGAAGCTCCTGCCCGGAAACTGGACACTGCTCTTCACCCCGCTCGCAGAAGCCATCGCTGGTCACGAATGAGCCACTGACCACTCCATGGGAGAGCGGTCGGGCGGGAGCAGTTCTCCATTCCTGAGCGAGTACAGCACCCCGACCTCGCCGGCGACGGTGGCGAGGTCGTCGAGCAGCGCGGCGATGGCGGGGAGTCGGTCCTGCTCCGAGGTGTCGTAGACGGACCCGTCGACCAGGTCCATGACGAAGGCGTCGAAGTCCTCCGCGACCAAGGTGATCGCGAAGTCGTCCTCCTGAGCGACGTGCACCACGGCCGGCTCGCTGTGCATGCCGCACACGCAGTGGTCCAGGGCGAGCATGTCGTGACCGGCAGGCTGTGGCCGGGCTGTACCTTCGCGTGCGGTCGGCTTCAGGGCGAGGGAGGTGTTGCTCGACCGGCATCCGCCCCGAGGACACGCTCGGGTGGCGGCTGCGTGCGCCTGGTACCCGGTGGGGGTATCGTCGTGCCGCGGCGGCCCTGAACGGGTACTGCCGGCCTACGAGGGAAACGGGAGTACCGCAGTGGACACAGCCACCGGCGAGCGACGGCCCACGGGCCTGCTGCTGTCGGTGTGCGCGCTGCTGCTGGGCCTGTTCCTCATGCACGGCGCCCCTGCCTCCGCCGCCGGCTGCCACGGGGCCCTGGCCGACCGCATGGCGGGCGCGCCGGCTCCGGCGATGGCCCACACAGGTCACCCGGACCGCACGGACGGCGGCGCCGCTGCCCAAACGGCGGGGGACCGCACCGGCGTGACGGCCCGGCCGGGCTCCGGCATGGCAGGCGGCGAACTGTGCGTCTCCACCCCGGCCCAGGGCCGCGCGGCCCTCACGCTGTCGGCCGCCCTCGTGCTCGTCGCCCTGGCCGACCGGGCCGTCCTGCAGGGCCCGGCGGCCACAGGGCTCCTGCGGCGCCGAGGTCCGCCGCGGGCCGGCCGTGCCCTCCTCACACAGGTGTGCATCTCCCGGACGTGACAGGACCCGCCCGCCCACGGCCCACCACAGGGCAGGCGCCGTGTCCTGAACGCTCCCGCGCGCCTTGCGCGCCCACCCGAAAGACCTGAGATGTCCTCTTCTCCGTGTACCTCCCTGCGCCGTGCTCTGACCGCCACCGCCACCGCGGCGGCCCTCGGGGCGGTCCTGACCGCGTGCGGATCCTCCGGCACGGGCCACGACATGGCCGGCATGAACCACGGCGCAGCTGCTTCGGCCACCGCGTCCGCCGAGGCGCCGCACTCGATGCCGGGCATGGACCATGAGATGCCCGGCATGGAAGGCGGTAACGGCCTGTCCGACAGCCAGGCCGGCTACCGCCTCACCGCCCAGGACGCCGCCGTGCCCGCGGGCACGGCGGCCGACTACCGGTTCGCCATCACCGGCCCCGACGGCAAGGCGGTCACCGACTTCGCCGTCGACCAGACCAAGCAGATGCACTTCTACGCCATCCGCTCCGACCTGACCGGCTTCCAGCACCTGCACCCGACCATGGCCCCCGACGGCACCTGGAGCGCCTCCCTGGCCGCGCTGGCCCCCGGCACCTGGCGCACCTACGCTTCCTTCACCCCCGACAGCGGCGACGGCAAGGGCACCGCCCTGGTCCTCTCCCGCACCACGACCGTGGCCGGTGCCGCCACCGGCACCGGCACCGCTCTGCCCCCGGCCTCGGTCACCGCGCAGGCCGACGGCTACACCGTCACCGTCACCGGCGACCTGATGGCGAACATGGCCCACGGCATGACCGTCGGCATCGCCAAGGACGGCAAGCCGGTCACCGACCTCCAGCCCTACCTCGACACCTACGCCCACCTGACCGCCTTCCACGAGGGCGACATGGCCTTCGCCCACCTCCACCCGGAGACCACCGTGAACGGCGACCACGGCGGACCCGACCTGTCCTTCCACGCCGAGTTCGCCCGGTCCGGCAACTGGCGGCTGTTCCTGCAGTTCCGGACCGCCGGACAACTCCACACCGCCGCCCTGACCCTCAAGGTCGGCTGACCTCGGCACCCGGGGGCGCCGCCCGGCCGGCAGCGCCCCCGGGGCCGGGCATGCAGCACGCCCGCACCGATGCCCCCGGCCGCGCCCCTGGACAGATCCGGGCGGCCGGTCGGGCGTCCGTGCCACGTGTCCGGACCCCGGCCGGTCCTCACCAAGAAGGCCTGACATTCGTCAACGCCGTCCTGCATGCCCTGTCCGCCATCGGACCGATGACCTGGAAAATCACCAGGGCGCCGATCCTGGGCCTGTCCCTGTGACGGGAGAACGCCGCCGAAGGCGGCCCAGGGGCCGCACACGGCTCGGCTAGGATCGCCTGCGTGCCAGATTCCTTCCCGCGTCCGCGACAGGTCGCCGCCCTGCCGGCCACCGCACGCGTACGGGAACGGCTCCCGCTCCTGCTGGCCCTCCTGGCCGCCCTGGCCGTCCTGCTGTCCCACGCGCTGGACAGCCAGCACCCCGCCGCGCACCCCGCGGCAGCCCACACGACCGCATCCCAGCCCGGCCAAGCCGGCCACGAAAGCCACAGCCGCGCCGAGCACGGCCACACCGCTCACCCCGCCGCCGCGCAGCAGGCGCCTGCAACAGCCCAGCCCCCCAGGCAGGACGACGGCCCCGGGCACGACCACGGCACACACAACTGCCAGACCGGTCACGTCCCGCAGCCCTCACTCCTCGAAGTCCCTGCCCCGGTCACGGACACCGTGCTGCCCACGGCGAGCACCTGCGGACACCGCCCCGCGCCCGCCGATGCAGATCCGGCCTACATCCTCGACCCAGCACGAAGCCAGGTCCTACGGGTCTAGGCGTACCCGCGCATCACGGCCCGCCTGCAGGCCAAGCCGCAGGCCCACACCGCCGCCGCCGTCCCCCGGACGCCGCGGCCCACGCCGTGACGCGCAGCCGCCCTTTCCCCGCCGCGCACAGCGCGCCGGGCACCCACCCGTACCTGCGCACACCAGAGGTCTGCCATGACCACCGCCATTCCCGACGTCACCGACCAGGACACCCCACCCACCACGCCCGGCCCGGACGGCCGGGCACGGGCCCGCCACTCGCGCCGCGCCCGCCGTGAGCCCTCGCTGCTGGGCCGCTACCTCGGCTACGTCGGCTACTTCGTCGGCGCCGGCCTGCTCAGCGGCGCGATCGTCCACCACCCACTCGACCCCGCCCGCTACAACCTCATCGCCGCCGCCGGCGCCGCCCTCTTCCTCACCGCCGCCCTCGCCACCGAACTCCAGCAAGGCCGCCCCACCGCGGCCCGCCTGACCACCGTGCTCGGCACCTCCCTCGCCCTGTCCTTCGGCATCGGCATGCTCAGCGGCGGCATGCAGCACTTCGAGGACTTCCCCGACCGCGCCGCCGCCCTCATCCCCGCAGGCCTCCTGCTCTCCTTCCTCGCCTACACCCTCAAGGAAGCCCGCAAGCCCCTGCGCCGCATCCTCGGCCCGCTCGGCCTGACCGTCCTCCTCGTCGCCGCCGGCGGATACATGGGCCTGCGCCAGGTGGCCGCCGGCATGCCCGTTCCCGCCGGCGGCCACCACCACGGCACCACCGAGGACGGCCACCAGGAAGAGGAAGAGGCCGCCCACGACCACGAGGACACCGGCAGCGCACCCACCCCGCCCGCCACCGGCCGGCAGACGGCACCGGCTCCCGGCCCGTCGACCACTCCCGGCAACCCCGCTGCGCCGGCCACCACCCGCGCCACGCCCACCGTCCCGCCACATGGCAGCCCCGGCCACCACCACTGACCCGCTTCCACCGGCCATACACCCCTGGGGGGTATACGGTTTCGGTGTGCCCGGCGAAAGGGGCACGCTGGACGGGAATGGGGATGACCGACCGTGGACCACATCGCACACCATGCCGAAGCGGCACACGACCACTCGATGTACCACGGAGGCGGCGCGCCCGCTCCAGCCGGAGCCTCATGGGCAACCGCCGCGAAGGCCACCCTGCACTGCCTCACCGGGTGCGCCATCGGCGAGATCCTCGGCATGCTCATCGGAACCGCCCTGGCCTGGAACAACGTGCAGACCATGATCCTGGCCATCGCGCTGGCCTTCCTCTTCGGTTACTCCTTCACCCTCCATGCCGCTCGCCGGGCAGGCCTGAACTGGGCGAGCGCGATCAAGGTGGCGCTGGCCGCGGACACCGTCTCCATCGCCGTCATGGAGCTCGTCGACAACGGGATCATCGCTTTGGTGCCCGGCGCGATGGACGCCCAGCTCTCCGACGGGCTCTTCTGGTCCAGCCTGCTGGGCGGCTTCGTCATCGCCTTCCTGCTCACCACCCCCGTCAACAAGTGGATGATCGGCCGTGGAAAGGGCCACGCCGTCGTTCACGCCCACCACCACTGACCGTCGCGTGGGGGGGGGGGGGGGGCCGGGGGGCGCCCCCCCCCCCCCCACCCCGCCAACCGCGGAGGGCGCGAAGCTCCCCCCCCGCGGCCCCCCCCCCCCGCCACTGGCTGTACGGCCTTCTGCCGACACCCGGCCCAGGGCTGCGAAGAACCTGCCCGCGAGGCACCACGCGGCGACCAGGGCCAGGAGGACCACGGCGTACACGCTCATGCCGCCGACGCCGGCGGTGGCGAACGCGGGGACGTGGACGCCGATGTTGTCGCCGCCGTTGGCGAAGGTCACCGCGGCGACCTCCGGGGGAGAGGGACCGCCCTGCCTGGCCTCGTCCGCGTCGTCGCCGTCGGTGTCCTGGTGTTTCCAGGCCCGCCAGGCGGTCTTGAGGCCGGCCGGCTGCCCGATGATGCCTGCGTTCACGGGCCCGTTTCTCTCCGGGATGTCCCGCGGCGCTACCGGGCGCCCGGGCGCAGCCGCCCGCCGGGGCGATCCTGACGCATGGTCAGCGGTGGACGGGTTCTGTGACCTGCGGACCGGGCAGGTCGGTGAAGACCTTGCCCGCATCCTCGGGACCGAACGGTCTCCGTCGCCGAAGAGGTACGCCGTCACGCTGTCGGTCGTGGGCCTCCGGGCCAGGGCCCGGAACCGGCTGCGGAGCTCGTAATCGGCTTCGGTCTCGTCGTCGGTCCCGGTACGGAGCGTGAGACGCCGGTGGGTGGCTTCCGGGGACGAGCCGTCGAGCGGCAGTGCAGGGCCTCCGTCGGAGCGCAGCCGGTCGGCCGTGTCCAGCACGGCGCGGCGGGACTGCCCGACGAACGCCATGTTGTCGTCGCAGGTCAGCCACTTCCCCGCGGTCCACAGGTCCACCCGGCCATGGTCACGCCGGGACCATCGCAGGGCCGGCGCTTCAGCCGCAGGCACATACCCTGCGAAGATCACCGGCGGCATCCCGATTACGGTCCGGAGCCGTGGATCGGACACTCCTCCTCAGTGCGGCATGGGGATCTCGAAGTGGACCGTGGAGACGCCTGGTCCGTGCTCACCACTGGGCCGGGCGTCGTGAACCTCCTCGGCGAGACTGCGCCAGAACTGTTCGGCGCCGGGGATGTCCACGTTGGTGTGCAGGTAGATGCTCTCGTATCCGCCCTCGCGGGCGGCGAACTCGCATGCGAGCCGGACCATGTGGCGGGCCAGCCCGTGGCGGCGGTGGCCGGGTCTGACGTAGACGCGGAGAAGCTGTGCGGTCCTGCCGCAGGGGTAGCGGTCGGCCAGATGTCTGGGATGCGGAGGATGGGCCGGCCCGCGGGAGTGGAGGGCCGTGGTGCCGACAACCTCGCCGTCCCGGGCCGCGACGAGCAGGGTGTGGCGGGGATCCCGCAGGTAGGTGGCTTCCAGGTCGAGCACGTCGGCATGCCAGGCCGGGACGTAGCCGTAGCCGAACTCGCGGTAGAGCGTGTCGAGAATCAGCGAGCGCGCGCCGGGGACGTCTTGCGACGTGGCGTGTCGGAGCTGGTATCCGGGCGGATGGTGATGGTTCATCAGGCCCTCCGGGGGCGGTCGAGCATGGCCGTTGCGAAGCAGCGTACATGGAAACGAGTTTCATCTAGCTATTGAAAATGAAAACTGATGTCGCTAGGTTCTTCCTCGGCATCGGCCGAGCCGGCGAACCGAGAGGGAGACCTGTGGCGCATCTTCTGGTGATCGAGAGCTGGGTGGGCTCCATGAGCAGGCTGCTCCCACACGCCATCGGGGAGGGCGGCCACCGGTTCACTTTCCTCACCCGCGACCTGCACCACTACCTGCGTTCGGCGCCGGCCGACGGGCACCATCCGCTGCTCGCGGCCAGGAACGTCCTCACCGCCGACACCAACGATCCGGCCGCACTGCTGCCCCAGGTGGAGCGATTGCACGCCGTCCTCGGGTTCGACGGTGTGGTGTCCTCGTGCGACTACTACCTGCCGCTCGTCGCCCGGGTCGCCGAGCGGCTCGGTCTGCCCGGACCCACCGCTCAGGCCGTGGCCACCGCGTGCCGCAAGGACCTCACGCGCCTCGGGCTCGCCGACGCCGGCGTGCCGGGGCCGCGCTTCGCACTCTGTCGAGACCTCGCCCAGGCGGCCGCCGCAGCAGCGGACATCGGCTACCCGCTGGTCGTCAAGCCGGTCGACCTGTGCGCGGGCATGTTCGTCCGCAAGGTGGCGGACGAGGACGAACTCGCCGAGGCCTACGGGTCGTTGGCCGACTTCCCGGTCAATGCCCGCAGTCAGCGACGCGTACCCGTGGTCCTGCTGGAGGAGTTGCTGACCGGGCCCGAGGTAAGTGTGGAGACCGTCTCGTACGACGGGACGACACACGTGGTCGGCGTGACCGACAAGGCCGTCGCCGGCGCACCCTCCTTCATCGAGGCCGGCCACATGTTCCCTGCGCTCCTCGATCCCGCCGAGACCCGGGCGGCCGCCGACACCGCCATCCAGGCGATCGAGGCCCTCGGCCTGGACCAGCTCGTCGCACACACCGAGATCAAGCTGACCCCTGCCGGCCCCCGGGTCGTCGAGGTCAACCCCCGCCCGGCCGGCAACCGGATCACCGAACTGGTCCGGCGGGTCACGGGCGTCGACCTCGCCGCGGCCTGCGTGGATGTTGCCCTCGGTCGGCGACCGGACGTCACCGCCCGGCCCACCGGGGTCACCAGCGCCGCCATCGCCTTCCTGCTGCCCGACCGGGACGGCCGACTCACCACCGTCGACGGCGCCGACGAGGTCGGCCGCGACCCGGCCGTGGTCGAGCTCACCCTGGCCGAGCCCGGACGCCGAGTCCGGCGAGCGGTCAGCAACAACGAGTACCTCGGCCATGTGATGACCATCGACACCGAAGGCTCCGGCGCACGCGACCGCGCGGAGCGGCTGCTCACCCGGCTGACCCCGTGTTACGAGGACCACGCGGCGGTAGCCGCGTGCTGACTCTCGACACCCTCATCGACAACGCAAGAGCCGGCCGCTTCGGCCCCGATCCCGCCGAGCAGCGCATCGCGCTCGCCTTCACCACCGTGCAGGCCGTCCGCCACGAGGGCCGCGCCCAGGGCTACCGCAACGAGGTGCTCAGCCTCCGCCTCGGCGAGGCAGTCGGCTCCTGCGCCGTCGAACCCGGCGCGCTGCCGGCAGAAGCACTGGACGACTGCGTCGGCGCCACCGCCGCCGAGCTGCTGAGTCATCCGCTCGCGCCCGTCCGAATCGCCGCGCTCGACGCCTTCCTGATGTCCGCCCGTCCGCACACACCGGCAAACGGCGCCCGGCCGCAGCCGCTTCCCGCCGGCAGCTCGCTGGTCAAGTCCCGAGTCCGGGCCCGGGCGGTGGCCGAGCTGCTGCCGCTCGACCGGGTGCGGAAGGTGCTCGTGGTCGGCGTGGTCAACTCGCTGCTGGAGCAGCTGCGCGAGCGCGGTATCGGCTACCTTCCCTGCGATCTCAAGGGCGGCCGCACCGAGTGGGACGAGCCCGTCCACGCCGACGCGCAAGCCCGACTCGACGACTGCGACGCCCTGTTGGTGTCCGGAATGACGCTGGGCAACGGCAGTTTCGAGCCGCTGCTCGCGCACGCACACCACACAGGCAAGCCGATGGTGATGTTCGCCCAGACGGGAAGTGCCGTGCTGCCCCGGTTCCTCGGCTCCGGGGTCAGCGCGGTGTGCGCCGAGCCGTACCCGTTCTTCTGGCTCGACGGCGGCCCCGGTGTCATCCACCGCTACGGCGGTGCCCGATGACCGCGCCCACACTGCTGCCCGCCGACAGGCCCGCCAACCCCGACCTGCTGCCACTGCTCGGACGTACTCCGCTCGCCCGGATCCGTACCCCGCTGCCGCAGCCCCATCCCGGCTTCTGGGCCAAACTCGAATGCCTGGGCGCGGGCGGCATGAAGGCCCGCTCCGCCGTCGCCATGCTGCGCGGCGCACACGCCCGGGGCGAACTGCAGCCCGGTGCGCCGGTGGTGGAGTCCACATCGGGCACGCTCGGGATCGGACTGGCCTTCGCCGGGCAGGCGCTCGGCCACCCTGTCGTCCTTGTCGGTGACGCCGAGCTCGAACCGTCCATGCGGCAGCTGTTGCGCTCCTACGGCGCGGAACTGGAGCTCGTCGAGGACCCGGCGAAGGTCGGCGGCTGGCAGGCCGCCCGGCTGGCGCGGCTGCGCGAGGTGCTCGACCGGCTGCCGGAGGCCTACTGGCCGGACCAGTACAACAACCCCGACAACGCGGCCGGTTACCACGCGATGGCCCAGGAGCTGGTAGGCGAACTCGACCACCTGGACGTCCTGGTGTGCAGCGTGGGCACCGGCGGCCACAGCGCCGGGCTGATGGAACCGCTACGCCGCCGCTGGCCTGCCCTGCGGGTCATCGGCGTCGACTCGGTCGGCTCGGCCATCTTCGGACAGCCCGCCCGGCACCGGCTGATGCGCGGCCTCGGCAGCAGCATCCACCCACGCAACGTCGCCTACAGCGCGTTCGACGAGGTGCACTGGGTCGGCCCGGCCGAGGCCGTCGACGCCTGTCGCCGCCTCGCGAAGGGCTGCTTCGTCAGCGGCGGCTGGAGCACCGGCGCAGTCGCCCTGGTGGCGGCCTGGGCCGCTCGCGTGCAGCCCGGCGCGGTCGTGGCCACCGTCTTCCCCGACGGCCCTCACCGCTACCTCGGCACGGTCTACGACGACGCCTTCTGCGTCACCCACGGGCTGGTGGCCGCCAACGCCGCCACCCGCCCCGTCGAGATCCCGCACCCAGGCGCCGTCGAGGTCAGCGGCTGGGCCCGCTGCCGCACCGTGACCGACCCCCTGGAGACAGGGCCGTGAAGCTCGAAGCACGCACCGTACGATTGCGGCTCGCCGAGCCACTGCGGACCTCCCGCTCGGTGACGGCCGACCGGGCCCGCCGGGCCGATCTCGACGGGCATCTCCTGCTCGCCCACGACCCATGGCAGGGCATCGGAGGCGAGAACGGCACCGTGCGGAGCACCTCCCGGCCAGGGCCCGGCCTGTGCCGCCCCACCGCGGAGGACACACGGTGAGGACACTGCGTGCCGTGCGCTCGTTCCCGCCGGCCGTCCGGCTGCTCCTGGTCAACCAGCTCGGCATCAACACCGGTTTCTACCTGCTGATCCCTTACCTGGCCACCCATCTCGGGCAGGACCTCGGCATGTCAGCGGTGGCCGTCGGCGTGGTACTCGGGGTGCGCAACCTCAGCCAGCAAGGACTGTTCGTCGTCGGCGGCTCGGCGGCCGACCGGCTCGGCGCCCGCGGGGTGATCATCGCGGGCTGCGGGCTGCGTACGGTCGGCTTCGCCCTGTTCGCGCTGGGCGACGGGATCGCGGTACTCCTGGCCGCCTCCGTGCTCAGCGGGCTGGCCGGGGCACTGTTCAACCCGGCCGTGCGGACGTACCTCGCACAGGAGTCGGGCGAGCGGCCGGCGGAGGCGTTCGCGCTCTTCAACATGTTCGCCATCACCGGCGCGCTGCTCGGGCCGCTGCTCGGCACCGCCTTGCTACTGGTCGACTTCCGGGCTGCCGCCCTCACAGCCGCCGGCATCTTCGCCCTGCTGACCGTCGCTCAGGCCCTCGTACTGCCCGCCCGCCCTGTACCACCACCCACCACCCGGATGCTGGGCGACTGGCGAGAGGTGCTCGCCGACCGGCACTTCCTGGCCTTCGCGCTGGCGACGGTCGGCATGTACACCCTGGAGAACCAGCTGTACCTGCTACTGCCCGACGCCACACGCCGCGCCACCGGCCGGGACGGCTCGGTGAGCCTGCTGTTCCTCACCAGCACCCTCGCCAACCTGGCCCTTCAGCTGCGCATCACCCGAACACTGCAGTCACGCGGCACGCGGGGCCGATGGATCGCGTGCGGGCTGCTGCTCATGGGCCTGGCATTCCTGCCGCCGCTGCTGCAGCCCGGCCTCGGGCCGCTGCTGCTGGCCGTGCTGCTGCTGCACACCGGCGTCATGACGGCGCAGCCCTTCGTGATGGAGCTGATTCCCCGCTTCGGCGATGAGCGGCTCACCGGCACGTACTACGGACTGTTCTACGTGGTCTCGGGCGTCGCGGCGGCGGCCGGCAACACGGCCGTCGGCGCGGCGATGGATTGCGCCCACTGGGTTCCGTGGGTGCTGTGCTGCGCCGTCGGCGTGCTGTCGGCCGCCGCCACCGCCGCGCTGCACCGCCGAAGTCCGCTGCCCGGACCCGCCGCAGCCACCACCACCGCGAAGCAACCGATCGAGGCCAGATGACCAGCGGAAACCTGCTCACCGACGCACCCGAGCTGTACGAACTGCGCTTCCCCGACCCCGACCACCTCGCCGCCCGCTGGGCCGAATCCGTCCTCCGCCGGTACAGCGCCGGACCGCACGTGCTCGACATCGGCTGCGGCACCGGCCGGGACGCCGCGTGGCTTCACAGCACGGCCCAGCGGCGAGTGGTCGGCATCGACACCTCCGAAGCCATGCTGGCGCACGCCCGCACCCGGCACCCCGGACCGGAGTACCTGCACGCCGACATGCGCAGTTTCGACCTCGGCCGCGCCTTCGACGCCGTGATCTGCCTGGACAGCGCCCTGCTCCACTGCCACACCAACGACGACCTCGACGCCTTCCTCACCCGGTGCCGCCGGCACCTCGTCCCCGGAAGCCTGTTGATCGCCGAGATGCGCAACGGCGCGTTCTTCCTCGGCCGTACTGATCTGCTCGACACCCCGCACATCGACACCCTCACCCACAACGGCATCACCCGGACCTCCCGCACCACCCTGTGGATCGACCACGGCGCCCAACTCCTGCGCCGTACCCGCGTCTGGACCGCCGACGACGGGTCACCACCCACCGAGCAGCACTCGGCCTGGCGGCTGCTGTTCCCCCAGGAACTGCACCGCCTCCTCACCGGGCACGGCTTCGAGATCCTCGCCCTCTACGACCGCCCCGGCCCGCGTACCGAACCGCCCTGGGCCGAGGGTGCCCCGCCGGCCGACACGGCCGGCTCCGACCGGCTCCACCTGATCGCACGACTCACCAGCACCCGCGAAATGAGCACATCGTGAAGCGCACCCTGCGCCGCAGACACTTCCTCCTGTCCACCGGCGCTACCGCCCTCGCCCTGACCGCCGTTGCCTGCGGCTCCGACACCGAGCCCCGATCGGACGACTCCGGCACCCCGAAGAGCGGCGGAAAACTCCGCGCGGTCTTCGCCGGCGGCGGCACCAACGAGACCCTCGACCCCCACCTCAGCAACCTGTTCGTCGACGCCGCCCGCGCGAAAGCGCTGTTCGACAAGCTCGCCGACTCCGGCACCGACCTCGCCGCCGTCCCCCGCCTGGCCGAGAGCTGGGAGCCCAACGAGACACTCGACACCTGGACCGTCAGGCTGCGCGAGGCCACCTTCCACAACGGCAGACCCGTCACCGCCGAAGACGTTCTCCACAGCTACCGCCGGATCGCCGACCCCAAGCGCGCCTTCCGCGCCAAAGCCTCACTGGAGCCGATCGATCTCACGGCCAGCCGGCCCGTCGATGCGAGCACGGTCGAATTCCGGCTCAAGCGCCCGTACGCCGAATTCCCCAACGTCCTGGCGGCGTTCGGCGCGTACATCGTCCCGAACGGCGCCGACGTCTTCACCGAACCGGTCGGATCCGGACCGTTCCGCTACGTCTCCTTCAAGCCCGGCAGCTCTCTGCTGGTCAAGCGCAACCCCGCCTACTGGGAGGGCGCGCCCCACCTGGACGAGCTGGAGATCCTCATCGCCGACGAGGAATCCGCCCGGATCAACGCACTGCTCGGCGGACAGGCCGACTACGCCCACGAGCTGAACCCCGCCACAGCCCGCGCCCATGAAGGCAAGGGGAAGATCGAGATCATCCGGCTGCACCACAGCGCCATGCAGGGCTTCGTGATGAAGACCGACCGGGCGCCATTCGACGACAAGCGGGTCCGCCAGGCGTTCTTCCTGATCGCCGACCGCAAGGAACTGGTGGACGGCGCACTTTCCGGCGCAGGCGAGATCGCCAACGACCTCTTCGGCAAGGGCGCCCAGTACTACCCGGCCGACCTCCCCCAGCGCAGCCAGGACCTGGAGAGGGCCAAGGCACTGCTCCGCGAGGCCGGGGCAGACAACCTCAAGGTCACCCTCGACACCTCACCGGTCGCGGCGGGCTTCGTGGAAGCCGCGGGGATCTTCAAGGAACAGGCCGCCAAGGCCGGGGTGACCATCGAGGTCAAGATCGGCAACAAGGACACCTACTGGAAGGACATCCTGGACGGCGGCGTCCTCGCCTCCTACCGCTCCGGCGCGATGCCGATCGAGTCGCACATCTCCCAGCGTCTGCTCACCAAGTCCACCACCAACGCCACGCACTGGAAGCAGCCGGACTTCGACGACCTGTACACGCAGGCGCAGTCCACCCGCGACCTTGCTCAGCGCACCGCGATCTACCAGCGGATGCAGCGCCGGCTGTACGACGAGGGCGGGTTCCTGATCTGGGGCTTCGCCGACTGGATCGTCGCCACCGCACCGAAGGTCCGCGGAGTGGCCGGGGAAGCCCTTGCGAACACCCTCGACTGGGCCCGCTTCGACAAGGTCTGGCTGGCGTGACGCCCATCCGCTCCCGGGCCGGCCGCCGGCTGCTCCTCGGGGTGGGGCAGACGGCGGCCGTGCTCGCGCTGGTCTTCCTGCTCACCGAGGCCCTGCCCGGTGACGCGGCCGTCGCGCTGGCCGGGGACGACCCCGACCCGCAGCGGATCGCGGCGATCCGCGAGGCCATGCGGCTCGACCGGCCCGCCACCGAGCGGTTCCTCGACCGGGCGGGCGGGCTGCTGCGAGGTGACCTCGGCACCTCGCTGGTCACCGGACGCCCGGTCAGCTCCTACCTGGCCGACGGCTTCGGCCCCACCCTGCTGCTCGCATCCCTCACCCTCGCGCTGCTGGTGCCGCTCTCCGTCGGGCTCGGTGTACTCGCATCCCGGCGTGAAGGAGGACCACTCGACCGGCTGATCAGCTCGATCACCCTCGCGGTGTACTCCGTGCCGGAGTTCGCCTTCGGGGTGCTGCTCATCACGGTGTTCGCCCTGCACCTCGGCTGGCTGCCGCCGACCGCTGTCGGCGGAGCGTGGCAGGACCCGGCCGTGCTGGTACTGCCGGTGCTCGTGCTGCTCGCCCGCCCGGTCTGCTCGATCAGCCGCCTGGTCCGGGCCGGCATGATCGAGGCGACGGCCTCGCCGTACGTGGCCCAGGCCCGCCGGTACGGCATCTCCCCCGCCAGGATCCGCTGGACCCATGCGCTGCCCAACGCGCTGGCCCCGGCCGTCCAACAGCTGGCCCGGACCTGCGACTGGCTGCTCTGCGGGGTGATCGTGGCCGAGACGCTCTTCGTGATCCCTGGCCTCGGCACGGTACTCCTCGACGCGGTCGCAGCCCGGGACGTCCCGGTGGTCCAGGGTCTGGCCGTGGTCTTCGGTCTGCTCACGGTGGTGCTCAATCTCGGCGCCGACCTGACGGCACGCCGGTTCGCGCCCCGCTCGGAGGTGGCGGCGTGAGGCGGGGCCGCTATCTGCTGGGCGCGGCACTGGTCGCCCTGCCGCTGCTGCTGGCGCTGTTCGGGCCGCTGCTGGCACCGCCGCCCGGCCCCCGGGCGGTGTCTTTCACGCTCTCCGACGCCCACGTGCTCGGTACCGACTTCACCGGGCGGGACGTCTGGCGGCAGGTACTGCTCGGAGGCCGTTCGGTCGTCCTGGTGGCGGTCGTCGCGACGGCACTCGCCCATGCACTGGCCCTGCCGCTCGGCCTCGCCGCCGCGCTGACCCGGCGCGGGTGGCTGGAGGAGCTGCTGATGCGGCCGCTGGACGTACTGATCGCGGTGCCGTCGCTGGTGCTGGTGATGCTGGTCGCCTCCGCCCTGACCCCGGGCCTGCTCGGGCTCACCGTCCTGGTGGCGATCGTCGCCGTCCCCGATGCGGCGAGGGTGGTCCACGCGACCGCCGTGGAGATCGCCGCCCGCCCGGCGGTGGAGGCGATGCGGATGCACCGTGAGTCCTGGTCGCGGATCGCCTTCGGCTACGTGGCCCGCTCGATGCGCCGCACCCTCGCGGCCGACGCCGGCACCCGGCTGGTCGGCGCGCTGTACCTGGTCTCGACAGCGGCGTTCCTCGGCGTCGGGGTGGCGCCGGATGCGGCCGACTGGGCCGTGATGGTGGACCGCAACCGGCCCGGTTCGGACATCCAGCCGTGGGCGGTGGTGGTGCCCGCCGCACTGATCGCAGGACTTTCCACGGGCGCCAACCTGCTGTTCGACGCCGCACTTCAGCACGGCGGAAAGGGAGGGGCGACAGGATGACCCCGGTCGTGACGGTGGACGATCTGCGGATCGAGGTCGGTGGCCGCGTCCTGGTGGACGGGGTGAACCTGCGCGCGTACGCGGGCCGGGTGACCGCGCTGCTCGGCGCCTCCGGCAGCGGGAAGACCACCACGGGCCTCGCCCTGCTGGGCGAATACCCGGAAGGTGCCCGGGTCTCCGGCAGCGTCCGTGTGCCCGAGGCCGTCCTCGGGTACATCCCGCAGCATCCCGCATCCGTGCTCAATCCCGCCCGCCGGGTCGGCGCACTGCTGCGCGACGTCGCGCGCCGTTCGGGGCAGGGCCACAAGGAGATCCATGCGGCCCTGCGGGCCGCCCAGCTCCCCGACCCCGACGCCGTCCTACGGCGCTTCCCGCACCAGCTGTCCGGCGGCCAGCAGCAACGCGTCGTACTCGCCCAAGCCCTGCTGCTCGGAGCACGGATGATCGTCGCGGACGAGCCGACCACCGGTCAGGACGTGCTGACCAAGCGCCGCATCACGGACGAGCTGGCCGCCGTCGTGAGACAGGGCGTCGGGCTGGTCCTGCTCAGCCACGACCTCGACGTGGTGCGTGAGCTGGCCGACGAGGTGGTGGTGCTGAGCGAGGGCCGGGTGGTGGAGTCCGGCCCGGCGGGGCGGGTGTTCGAGAGCCCCGAAGACGACCGGACGCGCGAGCTGCTCGCGACCCGTCCCGCCGCCGCACCCCGGACGGCCGCCGCACCCCGGACAACCGCCCCTGCGCCCGCCGCCGTGCTGACCGTCGAGGGCCTCACGGCCCACCACGCCGGTGGCACCGCAGTGCTCCACGATGTCGGTCTTGAGCTGGGCGCGGGCGAGTGCGTGGCCCTGGTGGGCCGTTCGGGCAGCGGCAAGACCACGCTCGGCCGCTGCCTGAGCGGCCTGCACAGCACGTACCAGGGGCGCGTGCTGCTCGACGGGCGGCCGCTGCCGCGCACCCTCCGCTCGCGCACCCGTTCTCAGCTCGCCGCTGTGCAGTACGTGTTCCAGGATGCCCACGCCGCCTTCGACGAGCACCACCCGGTGGCCGGCCAGGTGGCACGGGCAGCCGTCCGGCTGCGCGGATCGGGCCGGGCCGAGGCCGCCGAGGAGGCCGCCCGTATGCTGACCGAGCTGGGACTGCCGATCGCGTCCGCCGGGCGCCCGCCGATCGGCCTCTCCGGTGGAGAACTGCAACGTGCCGCGCTGGCCCGGGCGCTGGTGGTTCGACCGCGCGTGCTGGTCTGCGACGAGATCACGTCGGGTCTGGACGCGGTGAGTCGGCGCGCGATCCTCGACCTGCTCGTCCGGCTGCGCGAGGACACCCAGCTGACTCTGCTGTTCATCACCCACGACCTGTCGGCGGCGACCGCACTGGCCGACCGGACAGCCGTTCTCGATCGCGGTCACCTGGTCGAGCAAGGCGGGTGTCCGGCTGAGCACCCATCACTGTTCAGTGAATCGACCACGTCGACAAGTCTGCGCCCGAGGTGCAGATGACGGCCGGCAGCGCCCGTCCGAGCGCGCCGGCCACCGCGTCGGGGCCCGCGCGGGCGGCGCCTGGCCGGGCCCGCAGCCTTCATCGGTGGGGCAGGCCCGCGCGGAGGTGGCCGCGCTCACCGTCGCCCCCGTGCATTCGACGGCGGGCTGCTCCCGGGCGAAGTTCCCGCATCGGGCCGCCCAGGGCAACTCCTGCGACACGAGGGAGAAGGTCCTGGCTCGGGATGACGTCGTTCGTGGGATCTTTCCGGGTTGATGCTGGTTCAGATGGCTGGTGTGGCTTCGAGTTCACGGGACGGGGCCGGACGAAGGCAGGCGCGGCCGCCGAGTGATCATGGCTGCACCAGCGCCTGGAAGCTCTGGGAGGAGATCGTCCCGCTCGGTCACCAGGGCAGCTACCAGCGCGTCGGCGCCTACCTGCGGCAGAAGCGGACCCCGCCGCGGCCGGTAACCGCGCAGCCGCCATCGCCCCGCACCGTCGCCGGCTGGATCCTTCGGCGGCCCACGGCGCTCTCGGAGGCCGAACAGCTCCAGCTGAAGACCGTCCTGGCCCACTGCCCCGAGCTCGACGCCCTGACCCGGCACGTCCGCGACCCGGCACGTCCGCTCCTTCGCCGTCATGCCGACGGAACGGCAGGGCGACGGCTCCCGGAATGGCTCGACGCGGTCCGCCAGGACGACCTTCCCGGCCTGCACACTCTCGCCGCCGGCATCGACCGCGACCGGGACGCCGTTGTTGCCGGACTCACCCTCCCCGGAACTCCGGCGTCGTCGAAGGCCACGTCAACCGGATCAGGATGCTCAAGCGCCAGATGCTCGGCCGCGCCGGGTTCGATCTCCTGCGGAAGCGTGTCCTGCTCAGTAGAGGACACCATGCACGACACTCTCGTGGCGACGCTGTAGCCTCGGCCTGTGGCCAACCACGTCAGCCGGACGAAGTACCCTCATCCCGACAGGCTGCCCCACCATCAGGAGCTCCTCGAAGGTACAGACTGGGCATCGCTCGCCACCCCGTACGGGACGGGTGAATCCCTGCCGGCCGCCCTGGTACGTCTTCTCGACCCCGACCCGGCCATCAGAACAGCCGCTTTCAAGGACACGTCCAATGAGGTGGACCACCAGAACACCATCTACGAAGCTACCGTGCCGGTAGCCCTGTACTTCGCAGCCATCCTCAACCATCCGGCCACCGAAGCGGGAGACCTCGACCGCGAAGCTGACGTGCCGTCACACCATCCCACCCGCGCCCTGCTACTGAATTGGCTCGGCAGCACCGCCTGCGATGCCGATGATGAGCGTGTCGCCATGGGCGAATGCTATTTCGGCGAAGGCTTTCTCGAAGCATGTCCGGACATGCGTGCCTTTCGAAGCCTGCGCCCGGCTGTCCACTCCGCAGTTCAGCCGTTCCTCGGTCATCACAATGCGAAAATACGCGACGGGGCCCTCGTCGCAGCCATTCCCCTCACAGAGGACCCCAGACTCGCTGCACACCGGGCCGAGCTGGCCGACCACGCCCGCTACCTGCTGACCACCAGCACCAACCGCTACCACCGCGATTGCGCCCTGAATGCGCTCAACACCTGGGGTCACGACACCAGTGACCTGCAAGACGTGAACGACATCGCATCCCGTGAACGGCAAGCACGCCTGGCCGATTATGACCACTGGCGGGCAAACCACGGGACAGGCGGCAGCACCGAAGATCCGCCGTTCTGACACGGGGCTCGCAGCGCCCTACCCGTCAGCTGGGTGACGGCCCGGCCGTCGCCGGTCATCGCGGCCGGCAGGTGGGCGGCGGGTGTCCGGTCGTGCCGGGAGCCCCGGGCGGTCCTGCCGTCCACGGCGATCGAGTCCGATCCCGCGGGATCGGCGCCGGTCAGGTCGGCCAGGCCGCCGGGACAGGCCAGGGCGATGACCCGCCGGATCGTGGCGGCGCTCGGTGCGACGTGTACGCCAAGTGCGCCTACGGCCCGGGCGCCGAGGCGGCGACCAGCAGAACCGCCACGAACGGGTGACGCACCCCTCGGCGCCGACGCGGATCCGGCAACAGCCACAACCGCTCCACCAGCGACAATCCCGCCACGCCCTCCAGAGCCTGCGGCTTGACCAGACAGACGGTGGCAGACCGACGGCACATCGAAGCTCCGGTGGTACGAGGCGACTTGGGAAGGTCACCCCGTTCAGCCGGAGCTTCGATGCATACGTGACGGGTCGACTCCCGCCTCTCACCCCGCTATGACCTGCGAACTCATGCGCTCGCCCGGGCTTTGCAACAGCCCTGGGGAATCAGGGGTGGCAGATGGAAAGTGCCGTCGCCCCTGCTGTCGCCGGAAGTTCAGTAGATCTTGAGTCCGTCGATGCTGACTCCACCCGGGTAGTTCGGGAAGATGTAAAGGGTCCACTTCCCGATCGGGGCATCAGGCTGCCACCTTCCGTCCCCGTGCCACTGGACGACGTTGTTGCCGCTCGAGAGGTTGACCAGCCACGCGGGCGCATAGCCACCCGTCCACGTCATCGCTCCGGCGTTGGCGTAGCACCATTCGCTGTTGTTGCCGCCGGCCTTGTCGTGCGCGTAAATCTTCAGGAAATCGTCCCTGAGGGCGCAATCGACCCCGTTGATCGCGGATGCCTGCGGAGTGTTGACGACGGTGAGCGAGGCCGCCGCCGCGAAAGCCGCGAGCGTGGACAGGATCGTCCGCTTGATCCTTTGGTTCATGTGAGTTCTCCTTTGCGGTGCAGTAAAAGAGGTGATGCGACCGGTCATGAAGAATTTCCGTGCGGGCCGCCCGATTGCGATTCGGTCAGCGCTTTGCCGCGCGGGAGGCAGACGGTGCGCGGGGCATGACGGGTGGAGATCGGCCTCAGGTCGCGGGGAGCCCGGTCAGAAGGCGTGCCGCCAGGTCGACCCGGTCCCGCACCTGTTTCCGGTAGCCGGCTGACACTTCGACGTTGGCGGATATCAGCTGCTGCTGGTAACCAGCGAGTACAGCGAAGTGGACGGCGGCCAGCCCAGACGACTGCGTAAGCGGCATTGGGGTCCACCGGGCCTGTGAGCCAGGGGTGGCAGATGGAAAGTGCCGTCGCCCCTGCTGTCGCCGGAAGTTCAGTAGATCTTGAGTCCGTCGATGCTGACTCCACCCGGGTAGTTCGGGAAGATGTAAAGGGTCCACTTCCCGATCGGGGCATCAGGCTGCCACCTTCCGTCCCCGTGCCACTGGACGACGTTGTTGCCGCTCGAGAGGTTGACCAGCCACGCGGGCGCATAGCCACCCGTCCACGTCATCGCTCCGGCGTTGGCGTAGCACCATTCGCTGTTGTTGCCGCCGGCCTTGTCGTGCGCGTAAATCTTCAGGAAATCGTCCCTGAGGGCGCAATCGACCCCGTTGATCGCGGATGCCTGCGGAGTGTTGACGACGGTGAGCGAGGCCGCCGCCGCGAAAGCCGCGAGCGTGGACAGGATCGTCCGCTTGATCCTTTGGTTCATGTGAGTTCTCCTTTGC
>NZ_BPRL01000087.1:0-34696 GCF_045862635.1 Kitasatospora sp. NE20-6 | reverse complement strand
AGTTCTACCGGGAGGTGATCGCGCCGAAGGCACTGGCGGACGGCCGGCTGCTGGTGTTCGTCGGGTGTGACGTGAACAGCGTGGTGGCCGGAGGCCGCCCGGCGGCGGAGGTGATCCGGGAGCTGGCGCCGGGGCTGCACCTGGTGAGCGCGGACGCCCCGGTGTTCACGACACCGGAGGGTGAGGTGCGGGCGGGCCGGTATGCCTTCGACGGGAACGGGCTGCCGCAGCCGGAAAGCTGGGAAGCGGGTCGGTTCACCCTGATGCCGGCCGGTGGCGGCGAACCGGTCGAGCTCGGACCGAATCTGCTGGCGGCGTTGCGGGAGCAGATCCCGGCGGTGCTCGGCGCGAGCGGCTACGAGGTCGGCGTGGACCGGATGGTGACCGCCCCGGGCGAGCTGGTGCGGTGGATGCCCAGGAAGAAATCGAGCGGGACGGCATCGAGCCAGCCCACAACCACGCCACAACCCGCCGGATCGGCGGTCCGGGACGAGGACATCTGGGTCAGCTTCGGCGAACCGAAGCGCTTCCGGGCACACCTGCAGTCCTTCGAACTGAAGGCAGGCACGAGCCCGTTCTCCGGCGAGCCGACGATGCGACTGTCCGGCGGCCACCAGCTGGATGCCGCGGGCCTGATCGGAGTCCGGGACGACGGCGTGCAGCGGTGGGTGGGGGCAACGCTCGGCTCGCGGACGCAGCCCTTGTCGAACGGCGTATTCACTGCAGTCCTCGAATACCGGCCGCTCATGGGACAGCCGGTGACGAAGCAGAGCACCTTCTATCCGTCCCACCTGACACTGCGGCAGATACGTTCGAGCGCGGCGCAGGCGTACCGGAACGCCGTACGGACAGGGGAGACCAACCTGACGGGTGGCTTCGACTCGACCGAAGCCGGCGTGGACTCGCCGCTGAACAAGTTCATCGGGACGGACATCCACGGGAACTGGCTTGCGGGCTACACGATGGCCGGTGATATCCGCTCCGTGTTCCCGCTCTACCGCGAACCGGCCGAGCCCCGAACAGCCGCGCCGAACCCGTGGATACAGACGGCCGTGGCTTCCGCCGCGACGGTTCAGCAGCCGACCCTCCTCGGCCAGCCCCTGATGGCAGAGCCTGAGGCGGCCTCGGAGGAGCCATCGGCAGCGGAGGCCGCTCTGCTGGCGCTGGCGGTACCAGCGGGCCCCAGGCCGAAGGCGGATCAGGTCCAGACATGGCTGGCAGCACTCTGGGGTGCCGGCCGACGGGGTCTGGAGACGGGCACGGTCGGCACGACGATGCTGGCCAAGCAAGCAATCGACCTGCAGGATCGGGCGGCACATGTACCGCCCGGACAGCGGGCCTCGCTGGTGGAGTCCGCCCGGACGCTGAGCGCGGTGCTGGCGGCCGAGCTGCTGGCCGAAGCGGTGGCATCCGGTGAGCCGATCGGTCTCGCCCAGGTGGACCCGGTACTCGAGGCCCTCAGAGATACGGTGTACCAACAGCTGCTGCTCGGCGATCGATTCCAACGGCGCGCGAACGAGGTGCTGCGGGCACTCGTCGTGATGCAGGGGATGGCCGACGAGTGGGTGAGCGATCAACCGTGGCCGGCGGAGTTCGGCCAGCTGCTGGCTGTGCTGCACAGCAGCGTCCTGGTGGACCGGTCGGGAGCTTCGGTGCCCCGCGGCGTGTACGACGGGCACCTCCATGTCCTGGCGACCAGCGGCGTCCAGCTGGTGCAGGCGGGCCGGCTCACCGCCGCCGAGCTGAAGACGGCGCTCAACCTGCTGACCCTGAAGACCCGCCATGAAGCCAAACAGCGGCTGTGGCTGAGCGACATCCAGTACGCGATCGGCTCGCAGTCCGCCGAGACGGACATCAAGGCTGCCAGGGACCGTCTGGAATTCCTGACTGCAGAGCACAAGCGCGCCGACGAGGGACAGGGCAAGAACCCGGCCCAGCGCCGGGCCTCCGGCAACGACGACCGCTACGTCACCTGGGTCGGTGAGATCTGGCAAAGGATGGACGACTTCGTCGCCGACCTTGGGACGCTGGGCACACGGTACCCGGCCGACGGGTCCGACATGGTCGCGCTCCACTACGGCAGCCACCTCATGACCGTCGCCAAGCAGGTCTGGCGGGCCCGGGAGTGGAACAAGCTGACCGCGTCGGAGACCACGGAGATCAACCAGATCTTCACCGAGATGAGGTACCTGGCCACCGCGGAGAACTGGAGCCAAATCACGACGTACGGACCGGACGGCCTGCAGGCCGTCCGCGCCGTCCGGGCGATCGTCGAACACCCCGAGCATGTGGAGGACGACGTTCCCGAAGGGACGTGGACCTCGCTGAAAGCGGATCTGCAGCTGGCCGAGGCGGAGGCAGCCGAGCTCGTGGAAGAGGGCGTGCGATACACACACGCCTTCTACGCGGGGGAGCTGTACAAACTGGCCGAGAAGCAGGTCACGACCCGGCTCGCCCTGAGCAACGACGGAATCGATCTCTTGAACGAGATGATCGGCAAAGCAAGGAAAGACCTGCCGGACTTCACCGAGCGTGTCGGGTACGAGGTTTTCGCTGCCTTCGTCGCCGCCTCCGAGGACGACACCGTCTGGGCCGAGGCGACGGCACTGCCCGACGGTCCCACGGAGCACAACCTCGGACTGCGCCTCGCCGCACTCGAAGGACACAAGGGCAGAGATCGGCTCGCCCTGGGTGTGACCTCGGCGCACCGGATGATGCTGTTGTTCGCCCAGGTCGAGCGGATGGGCCACCTGGCCGCGGATCCCGCCCGGTTCACCGCGGAGCTCCGCCGGAAGGCGGAACAGCTGGTTCGGAATGTGCAGGCCTATCTACTGAGTCCGGCCAACTTCCCCGTATACATGGCGAGCATCACCTCGGAGGCGCTCTCCGTGGCGCTGGCCGCGCGACTGGAAACCATCGCGACCTCCTGGGCGGAACTGGTCCGCTTCGGTCTGGCGAGCGAGCAGCAGGTCCGCGAGCGGATCGCACAGGAACGGCCGTTCGAGAAGCTGGCCAAGAACTACGCACTGCCACTGACCGGCAGCCAGCAGGCGGCGTTGTTCGATCTCCACCTACGGGTGGTACGCGGTCCACAGCGGCCGGCCGATGCGAAGAAGTGGCGCAGCGGCATCCTGACGGAGCTGGACGGGCTGGTGCGCGGTCGCAGGGAGAAGCAGGCGGTGCTCGCGCCTGCTTTCACCACGGACTCTCCGGTGCGGTACGCGGGAACGGTGTTGGACGCGTTGGTGGAGCAGGCGGCCGAGCTGGGCCTGGAGTCGGGTCGGGACATCGGGGACCGGGTGCGTGCCATCCGCAGCCTGCTGCGCAAGCAGATCGTCGACAACCGGTACGCCGTCGAGTTCCCGGTCCTGGGACTGGCGCGACCCGAGCCGGCTCGGGACACGTTGTCGGCCGAGGAAGGCATTGCCGTCCGCACCGCGCTGGACGACCTGCAATCACTCGTCCCGATGGTCGTCGGCGGCAGGTTGACGCTCGGGGACTACGAGGCCACGGCGGTACAGGTGGCGAAACTGGCGGCACGCCAGTCGGACCCGGCATTGGTGGTGCGGGCCATGATGCTGGCGATGATCGCGCCGCGCCCGGTCGACCAGACACTCACCGTCCGCTGCATCGAGGCCCTGCTGGAGCTCAGCTGGTCCCCGGCGCTCGCCGGCTCGTCGGAGGGGATGGACGTCGACCTCTTCATCGAGGAGCTGGAAGCCATGGTGCGCAACGCCCGCCTGGACCAGAACTCCCAGCGGGACGAGTGGCTGGAGGCACTCACTCTCGTAGTGAGCGACCGGCAGTGGCAACGGGACGGATACAGGCACCTGACGGCCGTACAGCTGACCGAAATCGCGGACGCGGAGCGGCGGCTCGGCGAGCCGACGGACGCGCTGGAGACGATCCGCCAGCGCACCGGGGTGGTGATCAGCGGCGGCATCAAGGCCCTGGGAGAGTGCTTCATGGGCGTCCGGCAGTTCCAGGAGCGGCTCGACCAACTGCCGACGGACGGGGAGGCGATCAACGAGCTCGACCGGTCGGTTCTCCCCGGCTACGCGCAGCTCACCGCATTGGAGGCGCGGGCCCATCAGTTGGACCTGCTGCCGATGCCGCACTCGGAGTTCGCCGATCTCCAGGACAGCCTGGCCGCGTTCGCCGTCCAGCCGCTCGCCGTGCTGGACGGGGAGGCAGCGGATCTTGCCAGGGACTACAGGGAGATGCTAAAGACAGCCGTCTCGTACCTGCTGACCTCGGCGGAGGTCGGCGGTGCGAAGCTCCTGCCGCGCTACACCGCGGTCGTCGCACTCACCGAGGAGCTGCGCCACCGTGGGGCTCTTCTGGCGGGCGACGCCGCCGAGACGGCGCGGACCTTCGACCGGTGGCTGCTCGCCTTGGAGCACGCCGGGGCGGACACGTTCCGCACTTCCCCCGAGGCGATGCGGTCGGCATTCGTGCGGTTGCTGTCGGCCACCGTGCCGGAGGGATTCGACGAGCGGGTCGGGGTGCTCGCGGCCCGTTTGGAGGCGTCCGACCCGGTACAGCGTCCGGCCCCTCTGGACGCGCGGGCCCGTGGTGAGCTGCGGGCCCGGCTGCGGGCTGCCGACACGGCGTTCCGGACGCGGACGCCGGCCGAGGACGGCGGGCAGCAGATCACGTCGGGGGTCACCGAGGCGGTGGCGCGGCTCACCTCACGCATCGCGCAGGAGCCGGTCGCGGGATCGGACGAACGGGCGCTGAGGGGCGTGCACTTCCGGTCGCAGCGGTGGCTGACCGGACCGCTGTCCTTCGACGCGGTCCTGGCGGAGCTCGAGTCGGACGGCCCGGCAGAGCTGTTGAACACGCCGTCCGGGTTGTTCGTGCCCGCCAAGGGCGCGCCAGGCTTCGCGGACGACGGGCGCGCCCAGCTCCAGGCGGCGTTCAGCATGCCCCTGATCGGCAACACGCTGGTGATCCATGTGCACACCGACGGCAACGGCCGCTTCGTCGTCGGCGACGCCCTCCTGGAAGCGGAGGCGTTCTTCCACACCGTGATCCAGCCGAATCTGGAGTCTGAGGAGCTGCAAGAGGACTCTGTGCTGGTTCTCGTCGGGTGCGAGGTAAACGCGCCGCTTCCTGGCGGCCGGTCGGCCGCTCAGGTGATCCGGGACCTCGCACCGCGCCTGCACCTGGTGAGCGCCGACAGCCCGGTGTTCACCACACCGAAGGGCGAGGTACTGGCGGGTCGGTACGCGTTCGACTCGAGTGGACTCCCCATTCCCGGCAGTTGGCAGCCCGGCAACTTCACCCTGCTTCCGGGCAAGGGCGGCAAGCCGGTGGACCTCGGGCCGGACCTGCTGCCGGCGATGCGGGCGCAGGTCCCGGCGGCACTCGGCATCCACATCGCGATCGGTGCCAACCGCCCGGGCAGGCCGCCGCGCGAGATGGTCCGCTGGATGCCGAAGAGGAGGCCCGGGAGCACCGGCCATGCGGAGGCCTCCGCTGCGGCCTCCGCTGCGACGGCCGGGACCGTCGCCGAGCCGGCCGGTGCGGTTCGCGAGGAGGACCTCTGGGTCAGCTTCGGTGATCCCGGTCGTTTCCAGGAGCACATTCTGGCGATGCGCCGGAAGACGCGGTCCGATCCGTTCACCGGGCTCCCGGTGGCCCGGCTGGTGGGCGGCCATCAACTGGACGCACATGGCACCATCAAGGTCTGGGACGGCCCGTCGGTGACCACCGTGGGCCTGGTGCCGGGCTCGAAGCTGGAGCCGTTGACGAACGGCGTGTTCTCCGCAGTGGTGCAGTACCGGCCGCTGGTGGGACAGCCGTTGACGAAGCAGAGCGGCTTCTTCCCTGTCCATCTGACGTGGACCCAGATCCGGGAGAGCGCGGCACAGGCGTACCGGAATGCGGTGAGGACGGGCGAGGCGAATCTCGCAGGCGGTTTCGCCTCGGTCCGTGCCGGGCTGGACTCCCTGCTGAACAAGTTCGTGGGCACGGACGTGTACGGCAACTGGCTGGCGGGATACGTGGTCGCGGGTCAGATCACCTCGGTCTTCCCCCTCTACCGTGATCCTTCCGTGGCCCGTAGCACACTGCCCAACCCGTGGGTGGCAGAGCCGGTGGCAGCACCCCTGGCAGCAACGGAGTTGGTGACAGCACCGGAGCCGGTGGCAGCGCCCCTGGCAGCAACGGAGCCGGTGGTCGAGGCCATTCCGGCCCAGGTGAACCAGGACCTGGCGCACCTCGCGGCGGCCGCGGTACGCACCGGCAAGGCGAAGGCGGACCAGGTCAAGGCATGGGTCACAGCCCTGTGGGGGCCCGGCCTCCGGGCGTTCGCCGCTGCCGCGATCTCCCTCGACGAGCTGACCGGACAGCTCGGCACGGCCCTGGAGCGGGTCCAGAAGCTGCCGACGGTGCAGCGCGGCCCGCTCACCGAGGCACTGCGGACCTTGGAAGCGGTGCTGATGACGCAGTCGTTGGTCAAATCCGTGGCGTCGGGAGCACCCACCGCCGTCGCCGCGGTGGACGAGGTCCTGACCAAGCTGCGGACCGCCGCGTCCGTTCCGCTCCCGCTGGACGAGGACTTCCGGGAGCACGCGGACGAGATGCTGACGGCACTCGCTGCGTTCCAGGCACTGAGCGCCGACTGGACCGGCACCGAGCCGTGGCCGGCCCGGTTCAGCCAGTGGGCAGCGGTGCTGCACAGCGGGCTGACGGTCGCGCGGCAGGAGAGTTCGGTACCGCGCGGCGTGTACGACCAGCACCTGCAGGTGCTGGCGACCAGCGGCATCGCGCTGCTGGAGGCGGGCGAACTGACCCCGTCCGGTCTCACCGCCGATCTCCGCCGGCTGGCGCTCAGGCCCCGGCACGAGACCGAGCAGCGGATGTGGCTCAGCGACCTCAGGTACGCGATCGGCTCGCGCGCGGCCGAGACCGCGGTCGAGGCGGCGAACGAGCGGATCGAATACCTCACCCAGGAGCAGAAGCGACTCGACGAGGGACAGGGGAAAAACCCCGCCCAGCGCCGTGCCTCCGGCACCGACGACCGCTACACCACGTGGGCGGCACAGGTCCGGGAGCGCGCGGACGCCTTCCACCGGGACATGGAGCAGTTGGCGAGCCGGTTCCCGGCACTGCAGGCCAAGCAGGGCGCACTACTGGTCACCAGCCACACCGTGCAGATCCGCAAGGAGCTCTGGCTCGCCCGCGAACTGGGCTACATGCCCTTCGAGAACGCCGAGTCCTTCATCCGCCGGACAACAAGCATACTTCGGCTGGTCCCCGATTCGTCCGAGCACGGACCTTTCGGTCAGTTCGTGGCCGTGGCCGCCGAGGCCATCCGCACGGTCGGCGCGCTGGTCCGCCGGAGCGGCGAACGCGATGCCACGCGCCGATGGGCGGACATCTGGCGGGAGCTGAGCGCCATCGAATGCACCATGCTGCTCGTCCGGAGCGGAAATCAGTACAACCACGCGAGCCTCGTCATCAAGATCCGGGGCCACAGCCTCAACCTCGACACGGCCATGCTTGCCCTGGAAGGGCCGATGCTGGACACCGTCCTGTCCAAGGCGGCGGCGGAACGGGAAACGATGATCAGGGAGCTGGAGGCGGACGACCCGGTCCTGCCGACCTTCCTGGCCTCGATCGACGCCCTGGAGCAGGATGTCAAGTGGGGGCTGGCCATGGAGCGGCCTACCGGACTGAACAGGACCGACCTCAACTCCCGGGCGGTGCAGCTGACCGGAGCGGCGGGCCGTAAGCGGCTTGCGACGGGTGTCACGCCGCCGTTCCAGATGATGCAGCTGCTCGGCCGCGTCCACGGCCTGCGGCATCTGGCCGAGAATCCGGCAGCCTTTTCCCGGGCCCTGAAGGCGCGGACCTGGGAGCTGGTCAAAGCCGTGCAGAACGAGCTGACCGATGGCGTCGGCCCGGAGCCGGAGGTCGCCAACGCGTCGTCCAAGTCCCCGCGTGCTGTGGTGACCGCACGGCTGGAGACGGTCGCCAACCTCTGGGCGGAGCTGGTGAGGTTCGGATTCGCGGACGAGACGGCTGTCCGTGCCGAGCTGGCAGCCGAAATGCCGTTGGAGAAGCTGGCGCAGAGCCGAGGGGCTGCCGCGCTCGGTGAGCAGGCCGCCAAGCTGCTGGACATCCACCTTCGGATCGCCGGCGCCGCACAGCAGCCGGCCGGCGCGAAGCGGTGGCGCGACAAGATCCTTGCTGAACTGGACCTGTTGGTCCGGGGCCAGAAGGGCAAGAACCCGTTGGCGCCGTACACGGTGGACTCCCCGGTGCGGTACGCAGGTATGGTGCTGGACACACTCGTCGAACGGTCCGCCACGCAACTACCTTCCCCCGGTGAAGAGTTCCATGCGACGGTGAGCAGGCTGCGCGACGCACTGCAAAAGGTGACGGTGGACGTCTCGCTGCCGATCCACTTCCCGCCGGCCGCCACCGCTCAGCCGCCGCGTCCGTCGGTGGTGCTCCCCGCCGCAGAGCGCACCGCGCTCGACGCCAGACTCGACGAGCTGGCGGCGACCGTCCCGCTGGTACTGGACGGGACGGTCAGTGCGGCGGACTTCGCCATCGCAGCCGACGAGGTCTCCGAACTGGTGGCCCGCCAGTCCGACCCAGTACTCGGCCTGCGGGCCGCGGCGCTTGCGATGCTCGGGCGGTCCGGCTTCGATTCGACCCAAGTCCGCCGGGCACTTACGGCTCTTCTGGTGCTCGGCAACCCCGGCACTCCGCCCCGCGCCGTCCCCGGCATCGACCTCGACGGGCTGCTCGACGATCTCGGCGAGCGGATCCGGCAGGCCGGGGGCGCGGCCGACTCCGACACCGAGGAGTTGCAAGCCTTCAAAAACGCACTCCTGCTCGCCCGCAGTGACCGGCAGTGGCGGCTCAGCGGATTCGACGGGATGTCGCAGGCCGGACTCATGGACCTGGTGGGAACCGCCTCCGAAGGGGTGGTGGCGGCTCTCAGCCCGATCATCTTGGATCGCCTCACGGCAGTTGCCCAGGCCGGCCTGCACGCCCTGATCCACGGCCTCCTCACCACCGACCAGCTGGTCGCCCGTCGTGAGCAGCTGCCGCTGGAAGGAAACGAGAACCCCGGGGCGGACGACATGCTGCTGGTCGGGGCGTCCGTCCTGCGGGCCCTCCACGTCCGCAACACGGAGCTGGGCCGCACCCCCATGGCCGAGGAAGAACTGGTCGACTGGCTGGACCAAATGGCCCGCCTCACCGCGATCCCGGTCACGACCGCCCCTGCGGGTGTGCCGGACGAGCACCCGTACCGGCTGGAAGTGCACCGGTGGATGGCCCGCCTGCGGCTCGTCCAGGAGGGCGGCGGTCCCCAGCTGCTGCCGCGCCTGGTGGCGCTCGACGTGCTCGCCGAGGAGCTGCGCTACCACGGCGCGCTGCAGACCGCCGACACCGCCGAGCAGACCACGCGGTTCGACCGCTGGCTGCGCGCCTTGGAGCACTCGGGACTCGAAGCCTTCCGTACCACCCCGACACTGATGCGCTCGGCATTCGTGCGGCTGTTGTCGCTCAAGGCACCCGAGGGCTTCGAGGAGCGGATCGCACTGCTCGCCGGCCGTCTGGAAGCCGACGGGGCAGCGACGGAAAGCGCCCCGCTGCACGCCCCGGCCCGGGCCGGGCTCCGCGAACGGCTGCACCAGGCCGACCTCCGGTTCCGGAAGAAAACGGCCGGCCCGGAGGTCGCACAGGAGGTACAGGCCGGCGTCACCGAGGTGCTGGAGCGCCTCGGCACACGGCGTACCGAGACCGACGCCGTGACCGGCCCCGAGCAGCGGGAAGCCGTCCGGCAGGCCGCCGTCCGCTGGGTCCGCGACGATGCGAGGGAACCGGAACTCCCGCTCTGGCCGCTTGACGTCCTCGACGAGGGGATGCTGCTGAGCGGCCCGGTGACCACCCCGTCCGGCGTCTTCGTACCGGCCCGCGGGCTGCCGGGCTTCGCGGACGACGGACGGGCCCAGATTCAGGCGGCGTACAACTTCCCGCGGGTGTCCAACACGACGGTGGTGCACGTGCACACCGACGGCGCCGGGAAGTTCGTGGTGGGCGACCGTCTGCTGGACCCGGCTGAGTTCCACCGGGAGGTGATCGAGCCCAAGAACCTTCCCGAGGGGTGGCTGCTCGTGTTCGTGGGGTGTGACGTCGACACACCCCCGGCAGGAGGGTCCTCGGCGGCTCAGGTCATCCGGGCCCTGGCCCCTGCGCTGCATCTGGTCGGCGCCGACAGCCCGGTGTTCACCACCCCGGACGGCAGAGTGCTGGCGATCCGTCACGACTACGACGCCCACGGCGCACCGGTGCCGGGCGGCCGACGGACAGGCAGTTTCACCCTCTACCCCGCGGGCGGCGGCGCCGGCACCGATCTGGGACCGGACCTGCTCGCTTCGCTCAAGGAGAAGGTCCCGGCACTCCTCGGCAGCACCAACCTCCCGATCTCTGCGGAGCGCATCGCCCCGGCACCGGGCGAGCAGGTGCGCTGGATGCCGAAGAAGAAGAACAAGTCCTCCTCCTCGGCTCAGCCCCAGCAGCCGTCCGCGGCGACAGCCTCTGCGGCCACGACGGCATCTGCTGGCTCCACGCACGTCCCGGCCGCATCGAGAGTGCGAGAGGAAGATGTCTGGGTCAGCTTCGGCGATCCCGTGATCTTCAAACGGCACATCACGTCGATGGAACTGAAAACCGCCGTCAATCCGTTCAGCGGCCGTCGCACCGCGTGGCTGGCAGGCGGCCACCAGCTCAACGCCGAGGGTTCGGCCAGGATTCTCGACGGCCAGACGGTGACATCGGTCGGCCCGGCGCCGGGCTCGGCGACCGAACCGCTGGTGAACGGTGTGTTCGGCGCAACGGTGGAGTACCAGCCGCTCATCGGCGGACTGGTGACGAAGCTGGCCACGTTCTACCCGGCACACCTGAGCTGGACCCACATACGGAGGAGTTCGGCCGCGGCGTTCAGGAATGCCGTGGTATCAGGTGAGATCGACCTGTCGAACGGATTCAGGACGGCGCCGGCAGGTGTGGACCTCCTGCTGGGCAAGTTCGTCGGCACCGACATCTTCGGCAACTGGGTCGCAGGCTTCCTCCAGGAGGGGCAGATCCGATCGGCCTTCCCGCTGTACCGGCCGCCGGCCGCACCGCGGACGGCCGGGCCGAACCCGTGGGTGCGATCCGTGCAGGCCGGGCCCGCCCCGGCAACCGCGTTCACTCCCCCACCGGCGGCAACCGAGCCGACCGGCTCCGCAGTACCTCCCCAGGCCGAAAAGGTCTCGCCCGCGCCACCCGCCGTGCAGCCGGCCACTGCCGCACCCCGACCGTCCGCCGAGGCCCTCCAGGAGCTTGCTGATGCCGCGCTTCCGCCGACGGGCAGGCCGAGCGCGGAACAGGTACAGGCCTGGATAGATGCCCTCTGGGGGGCGGGCCGGCGCGCGCTGACCGCCGCTGTGCTGACCCGCGATGCGCTGACGGCGCAGATCGACATCGCCGGGGAACGAGCGAAGCGGATTCCGACGACGCAGCGGGGCTCACTCGCCGAGTCGGTGGGCATCCTGCGCGCGGTCCTGGCCCTGGAGTCGCTGATCGAGGCCGTGCCCGCAGGTGCACCGACCCACCGGCAGGACGTGGAGACGGCACTGTCCGGGCTCTGGAAGGCAGTACAGGCACACCTGCTCCCGGGCGAGCCCTTCCAGAGGCATGCGCACGAGGTGCTGTCGGTGTTGGCTGCGGTGCAAGAGCTCCAGGACGAACGTGAGCCCGAGGAGCACCAGGGGGGCTGGTTCGGCCAGTGGATGGCACTGCTCCACAGCACCGTGCTGGTGGGCAGTCTGACCGATCAGCCTCCGCGGGGTGTCTACGACCAGCACCTCCGCACTCTTGCCACCAGCGGCATGCAACTGCTGGCTGCCGATCAGATCTCGGCCGGGGAACTCGACAAGGCCCTTGCCCTCTTGGCCTTGAGGCAGCGCCACGAGACCGAACAGCGGATGTGGCTGAGCGACATCCAATATGCGACCGGCTCCCGGAATGCCGCCACGGCAGTCGCGGCCGTCACGGGCCGGATCGCCTACCTGAAGGAGGAGCAGCGTCGACTGAACGACAGTCAGGCGACGAACCTGGCACAGCGGCGCGCCTCCGACGCCGACGACCGGTACACCACATGGGCACGTGCGATCCGCGACCGCATGGATGCGCTTCTCGACGACATCGGGAGGCTGGTCACCACCTTCCCGGCGGTCAAGGCCGCGCACACGGAGATTCTCTTCGGCAGTCAGACCATGCAAATCACCCGCTGCCTCTGGCTCGCCCGTGAACTCGGCTACCTGCCGTTGCCAAACGCCTGGGAGATGGTGGGCTGGGCCGTCAGGACATCCGACAGCGCGAGGACGTCGCCCGCGCTGGTCAAGGGATATGCCCAGGAGGGACTGGAGGCGATTCGGGCGATCAAGTCCTTCTTCGAGCATCCTGCCGATCCGCACAGGGAGGACAACGACGAGGGCGACTGGGACCAGCTCCACTGGAACCTGGAGAGTGCGGAGGTCATGTACCTGCATGCGACGGGCGGGCCGAACGCCCCCTACGCGGGCCAGGCCTCCTTCCTGCGCATGAACGCCAAGGATCTCGCCCGGCTGCGGTCGATCTCCGACCCGAGGGAGGTCAAGAAATCCTCCGAGAAGATCGACGGCATGTATCTGGCGGAGGCGCAGACGGCGAAGGAGAAGCGTCGTCTCTTCCGCGCGGCCGTCAAACAGGCCAAGGCCGACATGCACTGGTCGGCACAGGTCTCGCAACCGCTCGGGCTGACAGCAGAGCAAGTCGAGGGCCGACTCAGGGAACTGGGGGGCGAGCACGGCGCGGAGCGGGTTCTGACCGGGACGACCTCCCCGCACGGGATGATGCTGCAGTTCGCCCATGTCGCACAGCTGTCGTATCTGATGCCCGACCCCGGGAAGTTCGCCGCAGGCCTCAAGGCCGCAGCGCGGCGAGTCGCCGAGGCGGTGACGGCCACGATGCTCACGGGCACCATGCGGGACACGGTGGTCGCGAATGCCACGTCCAGCACCGCCTACGCGTCGCTGACAGCGCGGTTGGAGACGGTCGCCAACACGTGGGCGGAACTGGTGCGCTTCGGGTTCGCGGACGCGGCGGACATCGGTACGGATCTCAAGGCGAAGACAGGGCTGGAGCAACTCGCCCAGCAGTTCGGACTGCCGGAGCTGGGCGCCGACACGGTGAAGCTCCTGGACATTCACCTCCGGATCGTCAGCGCCCCGGACCAGCCGGCCGGTGCGAAGAAGTGGCGCTCCGGCCTCCTGGCGGAACTGGACCTGCTGGTCCGCGGCCGAAAGGGCGGCGATCCGATCGCCCCCTACACGCAGAACTCCCCGGTCCGGTACGCGGGGATGGTGCTGGACGCGCTCGTGGAGCGGGCAGGCAGGCATCTTCCCGCTCCCGGGAACGACTTCCAGGATGCCGTGCGCACTCTTCGTAAAGCCTTGAACAAGCTGCCTCTGGACATCGCCTACGCGCTCGAAACCCCGTCGAAGCCGCTGGGCAGGCCGGCCCTCCAAAGGCCGGTGCTGTCGATGCGCGAGGTGGAGGAACTCGCAGGCCGGCTCGACGGGCTGGCGGCCATGGTCCCGCTGGTCCTGGACGGGACGCTGGCCGCCGAGGACTACAACACCGCTTCGCTCCAGACGGTTCGTCTGGCCACCCGGCAGGCGGACCCCGTCCTCACACTCCGGGCTGCCACTATGGCCATGCTCGGCAATCACATGTTCGAGCCGGTTGTCCTCAGGCGGGTGATCGCCGCCCTGCTGGAACTCGGAGGCCCCGACGCGGACCCCGAGGTGGTCGATGCACTCGACCTGGGCACCATCACCGAAGGTCTGGCCGACATGGTCAGCAAGGCCGATGCAGCCGTCGGCCACTTCAAGTTGGCCCTCGACCGGGCGATCAAGGTGGCCGGGGTCGATCGCGCGTGGTCGAACGCCGGATACCAGTGGATGACAAGCGACGAGTTCAACGACCACCTGTCAGCCATGGAGGCGAGTGGTGACGCGAGTGTCGGACAGGCCCTCAGAACCCGGGCCACCAGCCTGAGGCACCACGGTGTCAGCTGCGTCAGTACAGGCTTTCTGACCTCGGAGCAGCTCCGGATCCGTTACGCACAACTGCCGCACTGCCCCGACGACTCCGAACTCCTCAGTCCGGCCGACCATGTGCAGATGAACGGCCACACGGAGGTCGCCGTCTGGAACGCGCGCATGGAGCAGCTCAGCAAAAGACTCATGCCCGAGCACGAATTCCTCGGTGTCCTGGACCGAGCTGCACAACACATCGTCCTGGCCACCCGTCTGACCGGGAAGATGGCGATGCCCGATGGCGCCGCAGGTTACGCCGAGGAGACTCGTCGGCTGTTCTCCCGCACCCGCTTCGTAGAAGAACGAGGTGGCATCGCGGCGCTGCCCCGGATGGCGGCTCTCAACGCGACCGAGGAGGAGCTGCGCTACCGAGGTGCCCTCCTCGCGGAGGACACCGCCGAAACGGCACGGACCTTCGACCGGTGGCTTGCGGCACTCGAGCACGCGGGACTGGACGCATTCCGCACTGCGCCACGCGTACTGCGCACGGCGTTCGTACGACTCCTGTCGGCGGAGCCACCGGCGGGCTTCGAGAAGCGGGTCGCCCGCCTGGCCGCCCGGCTCGCTGCAGCGGACACCCCGCACGGCCATGAGCAGCCGCGAGCGATGAGCGCTACGGATCGGGCGGCGCTCGGGCAGCGATTGCAGGCGGAAGACACCCGATCCCGCCCTGAGGCAGTGGCCGTGGCCGGAGGGAAGGAGATTCTGGACGGCGTCCTCGAAGTACTGTCACGGCTGGAGATGCGCCGTGCAGCGTCGGCCACGGGCGGATCGCACGTCTCGACCGCGTCGGACAACTTCCGTCACAGGGCCGAGCGGTTCCTGCAACGAACCGGCGGGGAAGGGAACTCGTCGGCCTTCACAGGTGCGTTGAAGGTGCTCGCATCACAGACCGTCGTGAAGCCGGTGGCGACACCGTCCGGTCTGTTCGTACGGGTGAAGGGCCGGGAGGGCTTCGCGGACGACGGCGAGGCGCAGCTCAAAGCGGCGTTCGGCTTCCCGAAGATCGGGAACGCCACCGTGGTCCATGTCCACACCGACGGCAACGGGCACTTCCTCGTCGGCGACCGCGCCCTGACTCCCGAGGACTTCTACAGAGAGGTCGTCGAACCGCAGAACCTGCCCGCCGGTCGACTTCTGGTCTTCGTGGGCTGCGACGTCGACACACCGGCCGTCGGCGGACACTCGGCGGCCCGGGCGATCCGAGAACTCGCCCCCGAACTGCACCTGGTCAGCGCGGACAGCCCGGTGTTCACCGCACCGGACGGGCGGGTGGTCGCAGGCGACTACGAGTTCGACGCCGAAGGCCGGCCCAAGGTCACCGGCTCGCCCACAGGCGGGTTCACCCTGATGCCCGTCGGCGGCGACCCCGTGCCCCTCGGGCCGGACCTCGTCACGGCGCTGAAGGAGAAGATCCCGGTCCTGCTCGGCAGTGACTTCCCCATCAGTTCCGCGCCCGGGGTCGCCGCACACGGGCAGTGGGTCCGGTGGATGCCCCAAAGCAGGAAGGGCGCCCTCTCCTCGCCGACCGCCACGGCAGGACGGACAAGCCGGGCGGGACGGCCGACGGCGGCGGCAGCCATCTCGGACGGCGGGAACCCCCCTCTTCAGAAATCCGGCGACATGGAACCGGGGCGCGCACGCGTCCGGCGACCGCGCCCATCGGCTTCCGCCCCGGAACCGTTCGTCCCCTCACCGCACCGGCTTGACGCACCCGCCGCCGAAGCAGCGACCGAACTGCTCGGCGAAGCAACTCGATCCGGAGACGACGCAGTGGCAGCGGAGCACGCACCCCCCGCTCCCCCTGCCCGCCACCCCACCGCACCCACGCGACCGGTGCCGTACTCGCGGTTCAAGGGGCCGTTCGGCGTACAGGTGACCGGCAGGCTCGACGCCTGGTTCGCCCACGGGTTCGCCGCCCTGCCGCCGACCGCTGCGAGTGCCGGCCAACCACCGATCCGCACCGGCCGACGCAGGCCCGTCGTGCGGAACCTGTCGGTGCAGCAGTTCGAGCGGCTGCACGACGGGGACCTCCTCGCGGGAGCCCTGCCGCCCGAAGACATACTGCTCGAAGAGCAGTGGCACCACCTGCGCCCTTCCGCCGACGTCCACAAGGTCGACCACACGCTCATCGACGAGCCGTTCATCCTCCGGGTGCGCCCGGAAGTCCGCCGGTACAGGGTGGCACTGCCCACCGCGAACGGCACGAAACGGACACTCGCCGTCACGGAGTTCACCGCAAGGATCCTGCTCCATCCGGAGCCCGGAGTAACCGGCGCCGACATCAAGCGTGTGAAAAAGGCCGCTGCCGATGCCGTCGACGAGTACCACAACCACCAGCACCGGCTGGCCGACCCCGAAGGGTCGCAGCTGCACGCCCGCGTGACCTTCACCGATCTGCTGCTCCCGGGCACCAGCATCGTCCGCCTCGGCCCCGCACATGCCCAGAACGACCCGACTGCCAGCTTCTGGTACACGGACATGGCCAGCGGTGCGTTCGCCCATGAACTCGCCCACCTGATCTTCGGGCTCCGTGACCGCTATTCCGACCCGGATGCGGATGCGCGAGTGACACCACTGTCGCCAGGAGTGCGGCTGGACGGCGGCCTGATGACGCAGAACCGGTCGGTCTGGTTCACTTCCTCGACGGCCATGAGAGACCACAACGGCAACATAGTGTCCGCGCTCAACGGTCTCCGCGACGCAGACATCGCCCACATCACCGCCCTGGCCGCGCCCGCAGCCCAGCTCCCTCCCGCGACCGGCGAGGCCGGCCCGGTATCCCTCCACCCGAAGGCGGCCGGCCCGCTTCGGCTCCAGGACGTCAAGCTACGTGGATCCCTCCAACGGCTGCTCTCCTCCGACGAGTTCCAGATACCCCCCGACCATGACGGCCTGCAATACGTACGCGAGCTCCGCATGGCGAAGGAGTACCTCGGCCGGCCGCCGGCCGACCGGGCCGAGTTCGTCCGGGTGACGACCCTGCTCGCCCGGGCCAGCGAACTCTACGAAATCGCTCCCGAAGAACTGTTCGAAGACGACCTCCTCACCATTTTCCGGAAGCTCCGCGACCATCTCGGCGCACTCCACGGATGGCACCCCGACGACATGCCGCCTGCCCACGAGGCCCGCAGCGCAGTCCGCCAACTCCTCGGGCTCGACGACAGCACATCGGTCGGAGCCTCCGAGATGGACGCAGCAGCCCGCGCCGTCGCCTACGCGCTGGCCTCCGGCGCCGACCCCTCCGCCACCACCGCCCGGCAACTCCTGGAAGCCGGCCGACACCTCCAACTCTGGCGTGAGCTCGACCGCCCCGGCCAGCCCACTCCGCCCGAACTGCGCACCATAGGCCGCCTCCACATCCTGCTCTCGAACCACCTCGGTGACCAGAACCTCCGGGCATATACCCGCGTAGACCTCCAAGGCGTCCTCACCATGCTCTTCGGCCCCCGCCAGAAGACCGGGAACGACACCAGAGTCGCCGGCCTCTACAACCTGATGACCCACTACAACGGCCTCGAACTCACAGTGCCTGCGCTGCTGACGGCGGCCGCATCCCAGGCAGCCCGCCCCACGACAACACCGGTCACCAAGGCGTAGATCTTGTCCTACGTGGTGAGCTTCGCCAGCCGCTTGGCAGGTGCCGGCGGCGGCGAGGTCGCAGAAGGCCAGGTCGAGCAGGTGGTCGCGCTCGTAGCGGCGGCCGCCGGTGGGCCAGGCCGGGTGCGCGCGATCACCCAGCGGCGGCGGCCCGAGGCGTGGCTCGACTCGATGCCTTTGCGTGCGATCCGGGGCAGGATCTGCTGCCGGCAAAGCTATTCCCGCAGGTCAAGGCTGGCATGGGCCTTGTCTCCATGGAGCTTGCGGGGCTGGCGGTGCTGTCCCTGTTCCGGGGCGTGCTTCATATGAGGGGGCCTGGACGAGCGCGGGATCAGCCCACGCTGGTCATGGGTGGGTGGTGCCAGTGGAGATGGGAAGGGGCCTGTTGAAAATTCGACTGCTGGGTCCGGTGGGGCTGAGGAGTGATGAAGCCACACCGATCGATGTGGCGGGCGCCAAGCGACGCGCTGTGCTCGCCCTCCTGGCTCTGGAGCTCAATCGGCCGGTTGCAGTGGAGCGTTTCTTCGAACTGATCTGGGGGGACGACCCGCCCGCCAGAGCCAGGGCAGCTCTCCAGGGGCACATCGCGGCACTGCGCAAGGCACTGGACGGCTCATCGTTCACGCTGCTGACCCGTCCACCTGGGTACCTGCTCGCGGGAGAGGCAGACTCGGTGGACGCCCACCGCTTCGACGCTCTCGTGGCGCGGGCCGCCGCTGCGGAACATGACACCGAGAGTGTCGCCATCCTGCAAGAGGCCCTGAACCTGTGGCACGGCGCGGCGCTGGCCGATCTTCCTGATACCGACCTCCGCGGAGTCCTGGCCTCGCGACTCACACAGCCGAGAGTTCAGGCTCTGGAAGCATGGGCGGAGCACCAACTGCGTCTCGGAAACGGCGCCTTGGCGATCCCCGCTCTGGATCGGCAAGTGCGCGGGGATTGGCTGCACGAACCCAGCGCAGCGCTACTGATCCGCTGTCTCCAACAGGACGGCCGACTCGCCAGCGCCATCAGCGTCTACCAGCAAGTCAGAACCGGGCTGGACAAGGAACTTGGCATCCTGCCCGGTCATCTGCTTCAAAAGGCATTCACCGATGCCCTGGCAGGCCAGGGCTCGGCTCCCGTGGCCGCAAGCCCTGTCAGGTCTGCCGTCAGCCAGGTCGACCCGCCGCCACGGACCGGCGTCCGGCTACTTCCTCGCCGGCCCTCCGGTTTCGTCGGCCGCACATTCGAATCCCTCTGGCTCGACGAGCACTGCATCCGAACCGGGGCGGACAGGACCGTGGCGGTTGTAGTCGGCCCGGCCGGGATCGGAAAGACCGCCACCGTGGTCCGCTGGGCACACGACGTCGCAACAAGCTTTCCCGATGGGCAGCTCTTCGTCGACCTGCAGGGCTTCGATCCTGCCAGCCCTCTCGACACGGCCGACGCGCTCGCCACTTTCCTCGTCGGCCTCGGCCTCGCCGAGGCCGACATCCCCGAGGACAAAGTGGCGCGGGCAGCCCTCTTCCGGACGGAGACCCAGCACAGGAAACTGCTCGTGATTCTCGACAACGCTCGCAGTTTCGCCGACCTGGCGGACCTGCTGCCTGCCGGACCCGGCTCAGCCACGGTGATCACAAGCCGGAACAGCCTCGAGGAAGTGGTCGTCACCGAAGGAGCGGCGCACCTGAGGATGCAAGCGCTCCCGCCGGCCGATGCCCTACGACTACTCGAGCGCATACTCACAGCAACTCGGGTGGGTGCGGAGCCGGCGGCCTCCGAGCGGCTGACGGCACTCTGCGACCACCTTCCACTCGCCCTCAGGATTGCCGCCGCGCGGCTGGCTTCTCAGCCAACGTGGACGGTCGCCAGTCTGGTAGAAGCTCTGGAGGACGAAAGGACCCGGCTGCACACCCTGGACACCCACGGCGCCGCAAGCGTCCGGTCCGCGCTGAACCTGACCGTCCGGTCCCTGCCTTCCGAGGGAGTACGGCTGCTCGCCCTCCTGACGGTGCATCCCGGTCGCGAGGTCGATGCCCACTCCGCGGCTGCTCTGCTGGGCTGCAGCGTGTCGGGCGCCATCCGGCTTCTCGGAATCCTCGCCGCATTCCACCTGCTGACCGAAAACGCGCCCCACCGTTTCGGGCGCCAGGACCTGATCCGGCTCTACGGTGCGGAGTTGCTGGCGGAGCATCCGCCCTCCGTTCGCCGGGAGGCGGTCATCGCACTGCTGGACTATGAATGTGCAGCTGCCGCAGTCGCTGCGGCCACCCTGCAGCCGCAGGCTTCCCCACCGTTCCTCTCCGAGAAGCACCGGGAGGCGCTCCCTCCCATAGACAGCGTGCGCTCGGCCCTGGGCTGGTTCCGAAACGAGGAGCCGACCATACGATCGCTGGTGTCCGCCGCGGCCGACGAAGCCGACTTCGAACGCGCCTGGCAGCTTGCCCAGCTGGCTGGGATTCTCTACGGCGGCACCGGTCCGCTCGACCGCCTGGGCTGCCTGCGCGCCGGACTTCAGGCCGCCGTAGCAAGCGGGAACCGCGTCGCCGTGTCGTCCCTGGAATCGGCCACTGCGAGAGCCCTGAGCAGGCTCGGACGCGGCGAGGAAGCACTCGCACTGGCCTCACGGGCCGTCACCCGAACCCGGCCGGAGGACGGCGGCGTACACATCGAGGCGATGACGGTCCTCGCGGTGGTCACCGCCTCCGTCGGCGACCTCTCCAAAGCCGTCGAGCTGTCGGAGACTGCACTGGGCCTCATCCGTGAGACAGGGCACCACGAGCACGCGGCACCCGTGCTGAGCAACGCCGCAGCGTTCTACGGACTCGCCGGCGACGGGACGACAGCCCTGCAGTATGCCCGCAAGGCCCGGAGACTGCTGGCCGACCACCCCGAAGCCACGGCTCACCTGATCGCCATGCTGAACGAAGCCCATGCACTCCAGCTCCTCGGACAGCTGGAAGCCTCAGAAGCCGCATGGCACGACACGCTGGACCGCTGCCGTACAGTCGGCGCGGTGCTGATCCAGGCCACCGCGGAGCAGCAATTCTCGGACTTCCTCATCGAGAACCATCGATCCGCCGAGGCAGCCGACCATCTCCGCACCGCCATCGCCCTGTACACCGCCCTGGCCGACACCAGGACGGTCGGGCAGTTGGAGGAACGGCTCAGGGCTCTGCTGACATGAGGCCCGTACACACCGGCAATCCGGGCATGTCTCCGGCACAGGTCGGAGCGCAGTCGGCGACGAATCCAGCGCCGAGATGGGCAAGCTCACCGAGGGCTGGTTCACGAGCACGAACTCGCCGACACAGTCCAGAGCGTCCCTGGCATCAGCATCGTGCTCGGCCCCGAGTTCCTCGCCGCCGCCGGCGGCGTCCTGGACAGCTTCGCCTCCCCGGATGCCCTGGCGGCCTTCTCAGGCCCCGCCTCCATGCCTCGCGACTCGGGAAAGGTCGACGGCAGCCTCCACCGGCCACCCGTCAGCCAACCACCGCTATCCGTCACCTCGAAACGCTGAAGTCCGGCCACGGACAGTGAGGTCGACCACTCGGTGCGGCAATCAGACCTGACAGCACCCCATCAGGGAACTTCCATCCGGTTGTTCAGCGCTGGCCGGTCAACAGGACGCCAGCCTGCGTGTCCGACGAGCGCGGCGCGGAACTGCGGTAGCGCTCGTTACGGCGCGACCAGTGGATGTTGCCGCTGATCCAGGTATGCACGCCGTCGAGGTAACGGTCCACGTCGCGGCACACGCCTTGCGGGGCATCGTCGCGCAGCCAGGCGCGAAGAGCCTCCTCGGCGGGGGCCAACTCGGAAAGCCGATCCCGGATCATCACAACGGCCCGGTCGACCGCGTCCTGCACGCCACCGCCGTGCAACGCGTCCAGCACGGTGACCACATTGCTGACATTGCCGGCCGCGTGGTCGACCTGCCAGGAGAAGATGTCATTCGCCCACAGGGCGGCGTCTCCGAAGATGTCCAGCACCTTCCCCAGCTGCGCACTGCGATGAACATCGTCCGGGAGTTCGTAGCCGCCGCCGAGCTCCGCGAGGTCCATCGCAAGACGGATGCCACCGAAGTCACGGCGAACCGCCACGAACGACTCCAGGTCGGGTACCCGCCGCAGACCCCGGTTGGCAGCCTCCCAGCGTGTTCCCTCAAGGTAGCTGACGACATGCTCCACAAATCGCCGCTGCCAGCGGACCGACATACGGGTCCGCATCCGCCGCCAGAGCTCCCCGAGCGCTTCTTCGCACGCATTGGCCGGACGCCCGCCAGGAGCATTCCCCTCATAGCAGGACCTGACACCCGCGATCACCACGTCGAACTCCGCCATGCTGTGGCCGTCCGGGATGTCTTCCAACTGATCGTCGAAGATGGCCCACACGGCAAGGAACTCGGCGATGAGACAGAGCATGTCGTGGTCCGCGTCCGGGTAGACACACGCGGCCAACAGGCCGAACGAGGTGTCGTCGTAATGCGCGGCAGCCTCTGCAGAACGGAGCAGCCCCATCAACCGAACGTACGAGCGTGCAGCCTGCTCGGCCTGATCGGCGTACGGGCTGGTTCGCGACGCGAACGCGCTTTCCAGTTCCGGGATCGAGATCGTCTTCAACGGCGCTCCAGAATGATGGGGAGACGGTCGGGGACCAGCACCGAGCGGACGGCGGGTCTGACTGTGTGGCCCGGGGCGGGGCGCAGCGTCCACCGCCGGGCCATGGTGCGCAGGACTATCAGCGCTTCGGTCATGGCGAATGCCTCGCCGATGCAGCGCACCGGTCCGTTGCCGAACGGTACGAAACCGCTGCGAGGCAGGTTTTTCGATGATTCGTCGGCCCAGCGTTCCGGCGCGAAGGTCTGCGGGTCCGGGAAGGTCGCGGGGTCGTGGTGCAGTCCGTACAGCGACACGACGACGGTGCTTCCCGCCGGCAGCTGTTGGCTGCCGAGTTCCACATCGACCACTGGACGGCGGGTCGCGAGGAACAGAGGAGGGTAGCGGCGCAGCGTCTCGTTGATCATCCGACGGGTGAAAGGCAAGTGCTCGGGGGACTCGTCGCCGTCGGGGCAGAGGTCTGCCTCCTGCTGCACACGCCGTTGATGGTCGCCGGACCGGCTCATCTCGTGTGCGGCCCAGCTCAGGGTCGTGGCGACGGTCTCGCTGCCCGCAGTGAGCAGGCTCAGCACCTCGTCGTGGACCTGCTGGGCCGTCATTCGCTCACCGGTGACGGGATCCGTGGCGGCAAGTAGGACCGACAGGACATCGGAGGACTGGACATGATGGGTCATACGGTCGTGGATGACACGGTCCACTGCGCTGTGCAACCGGTTCAGTGCACGGTCGAACGCCCGGTTGCCCGGTGTGGGCAGCCGTTCCAGCATCCGGATCGGAAGTACCGTGCGGCGTTGGATTCCCCGCATCAGAAGCGGCAGGGAGGACTGGACGTCGGCCACTGTGTCGGGTGTCAGAGAGCTCGAGAAGAGGGTGCGGGCGACGATCTCCAGAGCCAGGGAGTTGAACTCGAGGTCGAGCCGTATGCTGCGTCCCTCGGGCCAGTCGTTGATCCGAGCGTCGGCGATCTCGCGCATGACCGACGTGTAGGAGGCGAGCATGGAGCTGCTGAATGCCGGCTGGAGCAGCCTGCGTTGGCGGCGGTGCAGATCGCCGCGCGCTGCGACCAGGCCGTTGCCGACCATGGGACGGGCCTTGTCGTACTGGTCACCGCGTTCGTACTTCTCCACGTCGGTCACGAGGATGCGGTGGATCAGCGCGGCATCGTTGACCACGTACACGGTGCGGGTTCCGATTTTGATGGCCGCGATGGGGCCGGATTGCTGCAGCTGGATCAGCGCGGCGGTCGGGTTGCGCAGCAATCCGATGATCGTGCCGATCCAGGTCTTCGGCATGGCCGAAGTGTCTTGACCGGCGTGGCTCGAGTGGTGGGGTCGTTGCTGTGGTGGGGTGCTGGGCATGGTCGGGCCGATCACAGGTCGCGGTGGGCGGTGAGGTGGAGGAGTTCCAGGAGCCCGGTGCGGACGTCGTGGGAGAGGTCGAGCACGTCGAGGTGCTGCTCGGCTCGCCGAACGGCTTCGGCGGCGTGATGTTCGGTGAACTCGCGGCCTCCGCAGTCCTCGATGAGGCGTGCGAGGTGGATCAGTTCGTCCGTATCGGGTCGATGCGTGCGCCGGTAGTGGTCCGCCAGGGCAGCTGCGTGGGGGGATCCCGATTGCAGTGCGGCCACGACGGGCACCGACTTCTTCCGGCGCAGCAGGTCTGTTCCCGTCGGTTTGCCCGTGAGGGCGGGATCGCCCCAGATGCCGAGCAGGTCGTCGGTGGACTGGAAGGCGATGCCCAGTTGTCGGCCGAAGCCGGTCAGGCCGTCGACCAGGTCGTCCGGAGCGCCGCCGAGCAGAGCGCCGATGGTGCAGGCGGCTGCCAGCAGGGATGCGGTCTTGTCCTCGATCATCGCCGTACACTGGTCGACCGTGATGTTGTGACGGCGCTCGAACTCGAGGTCTGCACTCTGTCCTCGGACCAGGCTCTGCAGTGTGGCGGCCAGGACCCGGGCCGCCTCCGGTGCCGCGGGGTGCCCGCATGTGAGCAGCGTCTGGAAGGCGGTGACGAGAAGTGCGTCACCGGCCAGAATCGCCTCCGAGGCGCCGAAGACCGTCCAGGCCGTGGGTCGGTTGCGTCGGGTGCGGTCGCCGTCCATGACGTCGTCGTGCAGCAGGGAGAAGCTGTGCACCAGCTCGACGGCGACCGCCGCCGGTATCCCTGCGGTCTCGTCGCCTGCCGCGCGGCTTGCCAGCAGGGCGAGGGCCTGGCGTATCCCCTTCCCCGCGGATGCCGTGGCCGGCTCACCGTCCGCGGTCAGCCAGCCCTGGTGGTAGCCCACGACCGACTTCATTGTGGGGCAGAACTGCTGCGTGACCGAGCGCAGTGCGGGCTCCACCACGGTTCTCGCTCGCCGGAGCGTCTTGGCGGACGGTGTCTCCCGCTCGGCCGGCGCGATGGTCTCGCCCCGTGTCACAAGCTGCTGGTTCGTCCTCACGAGCTCGGCCGCCTTCCGTGGTTCGTGGTGCGGGGGTGCCACATCGGTTCATACTCGGGGCAGGGCCCGGGTCCGCTGCTTCGGGCTGGATCTGCACACTTGGCCCGGTTGGCAGATTTTGTCCTGATTTGATCATTGTTGGATGTTTTTAGCAGCTACCGATTGGTAGCTCGTTACCAGCAGGAAAACCCGCTCCCGAGAGACCGGCGCTGTGCAGCCGAGTACTCGGGTCGGAATGGACGGCCCGGCGGGCCGACGTAAACGGCCCGGCGTGAAGAGTCCGGTCGACACCCACCACCATCCTTCTCCGGGCACGGCAGGCAACCCCACGACCGTCCACACGGGGAAAACGTGAACCGGTGGCGTGCCGGTTCACCGAATCGCGCGATTTATCACGGCGCGGTTGGCAGAGGCAAAATCCGGTACGCAGGCGAAAGAGTTTGTGTCTGCCGATCGATCGAACCAACTGCTGCGCCTCATCCGTGGAATCAGGTGGTGACGCGGGCGTGTCGAGGCCCGATCAGCAACCCGCGTCACTCCTGGAGCTGCCGGGCTCCATTCCATGGGAGGCTGGGCCGGAAGCAATCCCCCTGCGATCGGCCCGATCAAGAAGCTGCCGTGGCCCATCGGGAGTCGCCCCGGATGCGGCCTCGAAACCTGACTCGGATCGGCCCGATGCCGCCAGGGTTCCTCCCCGGCCCTTACTACTCATGCGCCGCCCGGCGTCCCATGGACCCCACGAACGGCGCCGATCGGGCTTCCGAGCGAGAGCTACTCGCCAGTCTACGAGACGAGCTGCCTCTCCTTTGACTTACGGCGCTACGTCTTGCCTTAATCGGAGGAACAGCTCGCTTCAGTGTCGACGAGCCCTCTGCCCATCGTCGAGTACCTGGAACAAGGAGCTGTTCATGCACCCTCACATCGATTCAGCTTCCCTTCGCTCCGGATGGGCAACCCCCGTCTGTCCCGCGGCCGGCCGCGCCGCCCGGCGCCGCCCGTATCCGATCCCGGCGCACGAAACACATGCCGTGCTGTCGCTCGCCGCTCAGGCGCCACACGTACGAACGGCCAGGCTGTTCACTGAGGATGTTCTCACTCGCTGGAGTCTCTGCCCTGAAGATCGGGCTGCCGCCGTACTGATCGTCAGCGAACTCGCCACCAATGCAGCAGTCCACGGTGGCGCCAATCTGACGCTTCATCTCACGCACTCCACCAAGCGCCTGCTGATCCAGGTTATGGACACCGACAACGAGGACTGTCACCACGAGGGCGCCCCGGTGGACCCTGATGAGCACGGGCGCGGCATCGACATCGTGAAGGCCCTCGGACATTCCTCGGCCATCGATAGGTGGCGGTGGGGGTGGCTTGTCAGCAGTGCCCTCGACATCGCCGAGCCCGGCTGAGCGCAAATCCGCGGCCGTCGGCCAAGCCGGAAGATTTCAAGTCCAGCGAGACGGTCGTGAAGCCATGTGGTTTGCGGTAGGGGTTTGCGGTGCTCTGCCGGGTCGTTGATCTACCCCTTGTACGGCATCTCGGGTGATCAAGGGCGGTATCCGAAGCGTTTGGGGTGTCGGTTGCACGCCTCGGCGGTGCCGAAGTGCACGCTGGCCGGTGTGTGGTAGCCGATGCCGGAGTGTCGGTGCTCGTGGTTGTAGTACGAGATGAAGGCGTCGAACCATTCGCGGGCGTGGGAGTCGACCGCTCGGGGTGGTCGGCCGTGTACTTGGTGGTCTTGAACCGGGCCTCGCTGTAGGGGTTGTCGTCGGAGGCCCCGGGCCGTGGGTGACTCCTGGTGACGCCGGGGTCGATCAGCAACTGGGAGACCTTCCTGGAGGTCATGGAGGTGCCGCGGTCGGCGTGCACGGCCTCGGGGACGATGCCGTTGCGTTCGATGGTCTCGCGGATCGATTCCTCTGCCTGTTCGGCGGATTCGGCCGCCTCGACGGTGTGGCCGACGATGCAGCGGCTGAAGATGTCGATGACGACGTAGGAGTGGTACCAGATGCCCTTGCGCGGGCCGGCCGCCTTGGTGATGTCCCAGCTGAAGACCTGGGAGGGTACGGTGGCAACGAGTTCGGACACCGTCGGGCCGGGTGGGTGGCCTGGCGGCGGCGCTCGCCGCACTGCCCGCGTTCGCGCAGGATCCGGTACATCGTGGAGACCGAGCAGTGGTAGCGTCCCGCGTCCAGCTCGTGGGCCCAGATCTGGGCGGGGCAGCTCCGCGTACTCGGGGCTGTTCATCAACTCCAGCACCGCTGCCCGCTCCTCGGATGTCAGGGCCGATGGCTGGATCTGGGAGACTTTGCGCGAAGGTGGTGGCTGCAGGCGACGGTAGTGGGTGGCCCGGGAGCGGCCGGTCAGCCGGCATGCGGCGGTGGTGCCCAGCTCGCCCTCGACGCCGGTGAACGCCTCGTCCACGACGGGATCGGCGGCGTGCGTCAGTCCGCGCTCTCGGAGATCATTTCCAAGAGCGCCGATGCTTTTCCCAGGGCCTCCATCGCGGCCTTGTTCCGTGCCGGTTCCTTCTCCAGCCGTTCACCTGGCGGCGCAGTTTCTCGTTCTCCAGCTTGGTGGCGGACTTCTTCGGGCGGGCCGGGCTCGTGCGCCGGTCGACCAGCCTCTCCAAGGCGCTGGCATCGCGCGCGGCCCGCCACCCGGTGACGTGCGAGTGGTACAGGCGCTCGCGGCGCAGGACCGCACACTTCTCGTTCTTGGGCACGGCGTCGCACTCGGCCACGATCCGCAGCTTGTACTCGGGGCTGAAGGAACGGCGCTTCGACGTCGGGTCGAGTCGAACGCGGACGGCTTGGTGCTGGTCATCAGGGGACTCGCACTCCGTCCCTCTCAGCCGGCCCGACAAAGCCGGACGTCTCACCCAAGACTCGCAGAGGGCCCAGACCGCCGTCGGACGGCGTCGATGACGTACCGCCGGCCTGGCTCTGCGCGCAGGAGACCGCCCGTCGGCTGACCGTGTCGGCACCGAAGCATGGCGACGGGATGCCTTCGAACACCGGGCCAACCACGACATCCTTGCGCTGACACTGCTGCTGGCAGGCATCACCGCCCCCGCGCTCAGACCTGCCACACGTGACCTCGCCGACCTGCTCGTCCTGTTGGACGACGATGTCGCACGGACCGTGTGGTGCCAGGCCGTACCCGGCCCGACGGGCAGAGCGGGCCGGTGCCCGGACTGGGCGCATACAGGTGCTGCCTGGCGCTGGCTGATCAGCAGCCGCCTCCTCGCAGGCTCGTTCCAAGAGCCCGGGAACCAGTGCGCAGCGAGCGCGACGTGCCACGGAGCGTGCGCCTATCGGGGTCTCGCTTGCCCGCCGACCGCTGGGCGGCCGGTGGCGCCGTTGCCAGGCGGATCGACCCAGGTAGGTTCTGGACCTCACCCGCTGCTGAGCAGCAGACGCGGCCTGCTCTCTTCCGAGACCCGTGGAGAGTCCGGGAACTCCGCGGGCCGAGGGCCGACCGGTCGGCGGCCGTCCCTCGGCCCGCGGAGTTCCCCGTGCCAGTAGCGGAGATCACCTTCGACGGGCCGCCGCAAAGGGCCGATCACTTGGCCTGACTGATAGCCGCGTTGATTTCCTTCGCGGTGTTGGCCAGCCCCTGCCGTAGGTCGGGCTGCCGGCCCGACTCGATGTCGTAGCCGAGAGTCAGCATGCTCGCCTGGTATGCGTTGCCGTTGATGGTGGCGGGAGTGGTGTTGGAGTAGGGGTTCTTCGCGATCTCAAGGAAGGTCCGGAAGGCAGGGCCGCTGTCGAGCTTCGGAGAGTCCAGTGAGGCCATCGTGCTCGGCACATTGTGGATCGCGTTGGCGAACGTGACGAGCGCATCCGTGTCGGTCGTCACGTACTTGACGAACTCCCACGCAGCAGCCTGCTTCTGGCTGGTCCGTGCGATGCCCATGATGGTGCCCGACTGGTAGCCGCGACCGTAGGTCGCGGCCTGGTCGTCCGGCACCGGGAACGGAGCGGTCGCCCACTCGAAGGCCACCTTGTCCTCCGCCAGGGACGCTGTCCGCCACTCGCCGTCGAAAGCCATCGCGACCTGTCCGGTTTCGAAGGGGTTCTTGGTGCTGAACTCGTCACCGAAGGTCGTGCGGTACTTCTCCAGCTTGTCGTAGCCGCCGAGCTTGGCGACCAGGCCCTTCTGCCACGCGTACATGGCGGCGACCTTGGGGTCGCTCGCGATGTTCGACTTCCCGTCCGTCCCGAAGTAGGTGGCCCCGTACTGGGCGAGGAAGCCGGACGGAGTGTTCTCGTAGCCGTGGAAGGTCGGCATGAAGCCGAGCTGCTTGTAGGTGTCGCCGGCGGTGATGGTCAGCTTCATCGCGTCGGCATCGAACTCACTGAATGTTTTCGGCGGTGCGGTGATGCCGGCTGCCGCGAAGGCCGTCTTGTTGTAGTAGAGCCCGAACACGTCGCCGAGCAGCGGGAGCGAGCACTGGTTGCCCTCGTACTGGGTGTACTTGAGCATGGCAGGCGAGAACGTCTTCGCCGGGTCGATGCCGTCACGTTTCAGGAGCGGGCCGAGGTCCGTCCACACTTTGGACGAGCAGAATTTGCCGACATTGGCAGTGGTGAACGATGACACCACGTCGGGGGTACCAGGGCCACCCGCGCGCAAGGCCTGCTCGGCCTTGTCGTCGGCGATGTTGCCGACGGCCTTCACATGGATGTTGGGGTGGAGCTTCTCGAAGGCGGTGATGTTGTCGTTGATCGCCTTGGTTTCGCGGCCCTGGCTCCAGCCGTGCCAGAAGGTGATGGTCACGTCCTTGCCTGAGGCGGAGAGGTCGCTTTCACCGGTCGAGCTGGTACCCGTACACGCAGCAGCAAGGAGCGCCAGCGCAGCGCTCGCGGCGACTGCCGCGGAAGGCCGGCGGGATCTGAGGGAGAGGTGCAACGTAAGGTCCTCCTGGAGTAAAAGGGCGAAACCATCGCCCTTGCACAAGGCCACGGCTGGACCACTACCAGGGGTTCAACCGATTTGCAGGCGTAGTAGGCGCGAGGTTCAGGGAGCCGGCAGCATGGGTTTCCAGGACAAGCGATAGAAACCGGTGACGCCTGTCGGGCGGCATGCTGCGCCGGTGGAGCCGCCCGAGCGGCACCGGTGGCGGCCCAGGTGCGCTACGCCTCGGCCTTGTCACCGCCGGCCGAGAACGAGGGTCCTTCGAGTACGCCGTGGTACTCCTTGCACAGCGCGCTGGCCATCTCGGCCGCGACGTGCTCCAGCCGGCCGGGCACCATCACCGGGTCGGCGCTGGCCAGATAGGTGCGGTATTCCGCGAGGCCGATGCGGAACTTCCGTTCGGGGAATCGCGTGCAGCCGAACCGGAGCTACCGGTCCGGCCGCTTGACGTCCTGGACGAGGGGATGTTGGTGGGCGGCCCGGTGACCACCCCGTCCGGCGTCTTCGTACCGGCCTGCGGGCTTCCGGGCTTCGCGGACGACAGAGGGATCCAGCTCCAGGCAGCGTACAACTTCCCGTGGGTGTCCCCACGCGACCGTGATGCACATCCACACCGACGGTGCCGGGAAGTTCGTGGTGGGCGACCACCGGCTGGACCCGGCTGCTCGTGTTCGTCAGGTGCAAGGTGAACGCGCCGGTGGCCGGCGATCGTCGGCGGCCCAGGTGATCCACGAACTCGCGCCGGGCCTGCACCTGGTGAACGGGGGCAGTGAGGAGCTGGCTGCCTGTGCCGTTGTCGATGGCGCTGGTCGCGGTGACAGGCGTCGGACAGATCGCCCGGGCTGGCTCTGCCGCGAGGCCGGTTCGTCGAAACTTCACTACTGAATAAGACAGTTGGGGTTGGCGGCCACTCGTTCGGGTGACTTCCGGCGGGGACCGCCGGGCTGAACGGCCAGGATCGCCGGACGACGACCCGGACGACTGCACGCTTGCCGCTGAAAAACGGAAAAGTTCCTCCGCAGGCCACTGCCGTACCTGCGGACTTCCCTACCGGCATGCATACAGAAATCGTCGCAGGCGGCCGACGGGCTTGCGCTGCAATCTGCGATCCTTGTCCAGTTCACAGCAGAAATACGCCTCCTGTCCCGATCTGTGTCGGATTCCGACATCTTGCCGTAACCGTGCAGCGGCGATTTCGACAAGTTGGACCTCTACGCTCGAACAGTCGCACCTGATCCTGTCGCGACCGGAAGGAGGGAAGTGCACATCAGAGGCTCTCCACCACCCAGCTGGCTCGTTCACCCGCTTCGCTGGCAGCCCGGGCCCGTGCCGAAGGCGGCGATGACGCGTGGTGTGCTCAGCACGGGCCCCTACTTGCAGCGGGTTTCGCCACCAGCCATCCACCACTGGGTGTGCTCGCAGGCCTCGGGGCGATGTTCGCCAGCACCAACGACCTGCCCGGCACCCGGCGCGCCGGCGCCAAGCGCATCGGTGTCACAGCGCTGGCCGGCGCACTCGGTCTGATGCTCGGCCAGGCCGACGGATGGGCCGCGCTACCCCTGCTGTTCGCGGTGGGACTGGTCTCCGGCGCCGTCAGCGTCACCGGGCGCATGTACTCCTCCGCAGCCCTCCAGATGCTTGTCCTCACCGCGATCGGCAGCGGTATGCCACTCGCCCTACCCACCTGGCTGAAGGTCTGCTGCTTCCTCGCCGGAGCGGGCTGGCTCCTGCTCCTCCGGCTGGCCCTCCCGGCACCCGGCACCGGCCGCGGGCGCGCACATGGCGAGCGGCTGGCCGTGGGCGCGGTCTTCGACGCCCTGGCCGCCGCCTTGGCAGCCGTCGGCACCCCGGCCGCTGAACCCGCCCGCCGCCGCCTGACCACCGCCCTCGACCAGGCCGACGATGCCCTCCGCCTGTACCGGCTGCTCCACTTCCCCGGACGATGCAGCAACGAGGAAGCCCGGCTCACCCGGCGCTTCGCCGCAGCAGCCGCTCTGAGCGAGGCGGCTGTCGCCCTTCTCTGGGAAGGCGAGCCACTGCCCGCCCGGATTCCGACCGGGCCACGCCGTCTCGCCGCTGCCGCACGCAGCGGCAGCGAGCCCGGTCGACTCCCTGCCCCTGCAGCCAGTTCGCCGACATACGCGGCTTTCGACAGGGCCGTGCTGGAGGCTGCACTCGCCTTCGGCCCGAACACCGCCGACAATCCGGCCGGCCGGGCCACGTCGGCCCCCGCGCCCCGGGCCCGGCGTCGGCGGGTCCATCCGGCCGGTCCGGCCGGCCGTGAGTACGGCTTGAGAGTCGCCGTCTGTGTCACCACCAGTGCGGTGGTCGCGCTGCTGCTGCACGCCGACCACTGGTACTGGCTGCCTGCCACCGCGGCCTTCCTCACCAAACCCGATCTCGGTCCACTTTTCTCCCGAACCGTCAACCGCTTCGTCGGTACGGCCGTCGGGGTACTGGTCTTCACCGTTCTCGACGCCGTGTCGGCCGACACCTGGTGGCTCGCCGCAGTTGCCACCGCAACCGGGGCGCTGATTCCCCTGGCCATGCGGCACTATGCACTGCAGACCGCGGCTGTCACTGTGACTGTGCTCTGCTTCATCGCCGGCAACGGGGAATCCCGAATCACGTGGACACGCCTCGTGGACACGGCGCTCGCCAGCGTCATCGTCCTGCTGGTCGGACACGTGCCTCGCCTGGCCGACGCCCGAGCACGCGTCGGCCACCGTCTTGCACATTTCTTGCGCAAGACCGACCAGTACCTGGACCATGTCCTCACCGGCCCGTCCGACCAGCAGCACCCGGAGCAGCGGGCCGATCTACGGCGTGCAGTCTTCCAAGCACTCGCCGAGGCCAGGGCGGCGGCCGAGAACGTCACAGCCGAACTGACTGTCGGCAAACGGCAGGACTGGCTTGCCATCACCGCCGCCGCCGAGTCCATCGCCCACGCCACGGTCGCATGCGCCGTGCGCCTCGAACACGGCGCCCCCAGTCCGGCAGCTGGGGAGTCCGGCCGGATCACCACAGCACTGGCTGCTCTTGCGGACACCTTGGACGGCCAGGGGACGGCAACCGGCACCGGCAACACGCCGCTGGCCTGCGGCACGCTGAACCACATACTCACCGAGATCGACCGGATCAGGGAGCTCACGGGCGGCAGTCCGAAACCGGTGGGTGCAAACGCGCCGCACGTGCCGGTGAGGCAACTCTCGCCTGCGACGTGCCCTGCGGACACGTAAGGCGGAGTGAGACCTCCACCGCGCCACCGCCACTGCCTCGGGTGCAGAACAGCCGGGCATGTGCGCGCGGCCCGCCGCGAGTCGACAGGGCACCGGCGAATGCGCGGACCGGCAGCCGGTCGACCGCGGCAAACGGCAGCACCGCAGAGGGCCGTCGCACCGACCGAGTAGGCCTCGATACTGCGCCGGCACCGATCGATCCCGGCTCCGCGGGGTTCCGGCCCACCTCGGTCTAGGATCCCGGGCCGCTCGTCGCCTCGCGCGCCGAGCAGACGGCTCCGGACATCCTGCCCGTGCATGCCGCCCGGTCAGCGGAGAGCGGTGCAGCCTGCCGCAGGACCGGTGGCCACGAGTGCCTGGCGGCAAGTGCCTGAGGCCGAGAGGATTTCCGCGAGCTCGGCCGCTGCCTCGGCCGATTCCGCGAGGAAGGCGCAGGTCGGACCGGATCCGGAGACAAGCGCAGCCAGAGCTCCAGCCTCCCGGCCCGCCCGGAGCGTGCCCCGAAGGTCCGGCCGCAGTGAGAGGGCGGCCCTCTGGAGGTCATTGCCACGCTCGGCGACAGCTGCCAGCGCGTGGACATCGCACCCGAGCAGCGCGTCCTTGAGACGGTCGAGGTCCGTGAGCACTTCGCGTTCGGATCGCGCCTCGCCACCGATGTGCAGCCGGTCGTGCTCGCTGAATACGGCGACTGTGCCAAGGCCACGAGGGGAGAGCGCGAAGACCCAGTGGAATTGCGTTCCATCTGGTCCGGGCAGCGGCACCAGGAGTTCGCCGCGGCCCGTACCTACTGCTGCCCCGCCGAGCAGAGGGAAAGCTACGTCGCTGCCGAGGCGGGTAGCGAGGTCGTGGAGTTCTGGACCGGTAAGTCCCAGACTCCAGAGCTCGTTGCAGGCAACCAGGGTCGCGGCGGCGTCGGCGCTGCCGCCGGCCATTCCGCCGGCGACCGGGATGCGTTTACGAATCCGGATGTCGACCGAGGTGTCGAACCCGGCGTGCGCGGCCAGCAGACGGGCGGCACGGGCCGCAAGGTTTCCGCCGTCGAGGGGCACCTCGTCGGCGCCGTGCCCGTGGACGGTGACGCGGAGCAGCGGGTTCGGCCGGACCTCGATGTCGTCGTACAGGTCCACTGCCAGGAATACGGTCGTGAGCGGGTGATAGCCGTCGGGCCTGCGGGGCCCGACCGAGAGCAGCAGGTTGACCTTACCGGGGGCGCGGACCCGGACGGCCGGGCCGGCCTGCAGTGCGGCCGGCCCGCTCGCGTCGTTCACGTCGGCTGCTCGGCGACGAGCCGATGGTCGTGTTCGACGAGGCCGAGTAGTGAGGCGCCGCCAGGAGAGCCGAGGCCGTCGAAGAACTCGACGTTCGCCTTGTAGTAGTCCTTCCACTCCTCGGGAGTGTCGTCCTCGTAGAAGATCGCCTCGACCGGGCAGACCGGCTCGCAGGCGCCGCAGTCGACACACTCATCCGGGTGGATGTAGAGGGCACGCTCGCCCTCGTAGATGCAGTCGACCGGGCACTCCGCGATGCAGGCCTTGTCCTTGACGTCGGTGCAGGGCTGGGCGATGACGTACGTCATGTGAAGGGATCCTCCCGTGAGGTCGGGTGGGGCATGGCTGGCGGCGGGGATTAGTCGGCGGCGACGACGACCGGGGCGCCGGACTCCACGCCCTCGGCCTGCATCTGCTCGGCGAGCTTGAGCGCCTCCTCGATGAGGGTCTCGACGATCTTCGACTCGGGAACGGTCTTGATCACCTC